>JBFYRD010000171.1:0-4895 GCA_041302405.1 Sulfuricurvum sp. | reverse complement strand
CAGCAAGGAAACAGTGCAGTTAATGAAAAAGGGGAGAGTTTATACCTCCAATATTTGTTGGCGGATGACGAACTTCGTAACTCTTTGAGTGAAGAGGCAATTCGTGAATGTTTCAACTTTGATTACTATACTAAAAATGTTGATAAAATTTTTGCGAGAGTGTTTAAATAATTATCATAAAAAATATTTTTTTTGATGTAAGAAACGTTACAATTTAAAGTGATTATAATACACGTTCATGTGTTTAAAAAGGGAGAGAGATGCTAACCATTGTCAAACGTAACGGTCGCCGTGAAGCGCTGGACATTACAAAAATACAAAAATATACGTCAGCTGCTGTAAAGGGGCTGATTAACGTATCGCAAAGTGAATTAGAAGTGGATGCTCAGATCCAGTTTCGCGATGGTATTAGCAGTAATGAGATTCAGCACACTCTGATCAAAACTGCGGTTGATAAGATTGACATTGACTCCCCTAACTGGACGTTTGTTGCGGCGCGCCTTTTTCTATATGATCTTTATCATCGCGTCAACGGATTTACCGGTTACGGCTCGCTTGAGAGCTATTTTGAACGTGGTGAAGCAGAGGGGCGTATACTCTTAGGACTACGAGACAAGTATGATTTGGCGGAGTTGGATGCTTATATCGTCCCTGATCGTGATTTGGAGTTCAACTACCTGGGTGTTAAAACTCTTTATGACCGTTATTTGATTAAAGATCGTCAAGGTGATCCAATCGAACTCCCTCAGCACATGTTTATGGCGGTAGCGATGTTCTTGGCGCAAAATGAGAATGATCGTCAGGGCTGGGCGAAAAAGTTTTACGACATGATGTCTAAATTTGAAGTGATGATGGCAACCCCTACTCTCTCTAATGCCCGTACAAACCGTCATCAGCTCAGTTCATGTTATATCGGTTCTGCACCTGACAATATCGAAGGAATTTTCGATGCCTACAAAGAGATGGCATTACTCTCTAAATTCGGTGGCGGAATTGGTTGGGATTGGACACAAGTACGCGCTATGGGATCCTTCATCGACGGTCATAAAAACGCTGCAGGCGGAACCGTACCGTTTTTGAAAATCACCAACGACATCGCTATTGCGGTAGATCAGCTCGGAACCCGTAAAGGGGCTATTGCTGTTTATTTAGAGCCATGGCACATGGATGTTAAAGATTTTCTTGATGTGAAGAAAAATTCAGGGGAAGAGCGACGACGTGCACATGATCTTTTCCCAGCACTCTGGATTAACGATATGTTTATGAAACGGGTCGTTGAGGATGGTATCTGGACAATGTTCGATCCATTCGACGTCAAAGAACTCAGTGAACTCTATGGAGCGGAATTTGAAGCGCGATATATTGAACTTGAACAAGACCCTAGCGTTATAAAAGAACACACAAAAGCGAAAGATCTTTGGAAAAAAATCTTGACAAGCTATTTTGAAACAGGAAGTCCATTCCTTTGTTTCAAAGACAGTGCGAATCGTGCAAATCCGAATGATCATTTCGGAATTATCCGCAGTTCAAATCTCTGTACTGAAATTTTTCAAAATACCCAACCGAACCACTATTTGATCAAGATCAAATACGAAGACGGATCGTTTGTCACGTACGAAGAAGATGAAATCGTTAAAGTAGACAGCGGTATCGAGAAACCGGCGAACAAAGTTACTGCCCTTGATTCACTCGGCGGACGTCCAATCTACATTGTTGAAAAAGAGAAAGTAGACGGTGCAACAGCAGTATGTAACCTTGCAAGCGTCAATCTCTCTCGTGTTCATACCAAAGAGGATATTGACCGTATCGTCCCTGTAGCTATCCGTGCACTCGATAACGTTATCGATTTGAATTTCTATCCGCTCGAAAAAGTGAAACGTACCAATATGCGCAGCCGTGCTATCGGTTTGGGTGTTATGGGTGAAGCGCAAATGCTCGCCGAGAATAAAATCGTGTGGGGAAGCCAAGAGCATTTCGACAAAGTGGATGAAGTGATGGAGGCAGTGAGCTATAACGCTATTCTTGCATCTTCAAATCTCGCCGTAGAAAAAGGGTCATACGCAGAGTATGAAGGTTCTAAATGGAGCCGCGGAATCCTCCCGATGGATCATGCAACCGCAGAGGTACAAAACCTCGTCGATCGCGGAGGATTGTTCGCACCTAACTATGAGTGGGATGAGCTTCGTGAAACGATTAAAAAACAGGGTATGCGTAACGGCTACCTCATGGCAATCGCACCGACAAGTTCGATCTCGATCCTCACAGGGACAACACAAACGATTGAGCCGATCTACAAACGCAAATGGTTTGAAGAAAATCTCTCCGGGCTTATCCCCGTCGTTGCGCCTAAACTCAGTCCTGAAACATGGGGTTATTACACCCCGGCGTACGATCTTGACCAAACGATCCTCGTCAAAGCGGCGGCAATCCGTCAAAAATGGATCGATCAGGGGCAAAGTCTCAATATCTTTATTACCCTAGATCGTGCCAGCGGTAAATATCTCAACGATATCTATATGCTCGCATGGAAACTCGGTCTTAAATCGACCTACTATCTCCGATCCCAATCACCGGAGCAAAAACATGATACGGCAGATCGCTCAATGGAGTGTGACGGGTGCCAGTAAAGCCCCTGAGTGCTTCGACACTCAAAAACCTATTAGAGCGCATCGATAATGCTGCTCAGGGCGAAATTCGCTCTCTAACTCCTCTCTCCCCTACTTCCATCGAAATTCGTTTTAGTGTTCAGGACATCGCACGCGGTTATGACTGGATCGATGTGCTGTTTCGCATAGAGGGTGTGAATGATGCGAAACTGGTGAGTGATAATGTTCTGCGTGGTTTGGATATGAGCGAGGGGATAACGGTGGAGATGGACGCAAACAGTTGTGCGTTAGCGATCGGCAGTTATGGCGGACGGTGTAATGAAGCACCGTTTTATATTATCGGAACCTCTATTGGGTACGAAGAGCTTCCGTTTAGTGAGTAAGTGATATTGTCATTGCGGACTTGATCCGCAATCTAAGATCCTGAATCAAGTTCAGGATGACAGAATATTGTCTTTGTGAATGGAACTCAGTAATTTATTCACGCACGACTCGATCATCGTATATACATGCTCAAATCCCTCAAAACCATCAAAAAAGTACGGATCGGGGACATCGGCCCCTGCGTGCCCGTAATCTCCCAGTTTCACCAGAGTTTGGCATCCTAGTGCTTTGAGATCGCGATAGTTGGATGAATCGAGTGCAACGATCAGATCAAATGCGCTGAAATCTGCTTTTTGCACCTGACGGGCACGAAGTCTTGAAATATCGACAGTGTGGTTTTTAGCGACCGTTACGGAGTGTTGACACGGTGCTTCACCCACGTGCCAGCTCCCCGTTCCTGCAGAATCTACGGTGATCTTATGCCCCACCTCCTCTATCAGCTTTCTCGCTACCCCCTCGGCGATGGGTGAACGGCAGATATTTCCCAGACAGACAAAGAGGATCGATTTCACGCCAATTTCTCCAGCAAACAGATAAAGAACCCATCGATCGTATCGGTTGGCAGAATCCGAACGGCATTTTGAATCCGCTCGTCATAAACCTCTTTGCCCCAGCGTATCAGAGGCTTTTGGATATTGTCGAAGGGTAACGTTAGGGGGATGGTTTTTAAACGCTCTCCATGGCGCTCTAAGAGATGCTGAAGGGGTGATTCGTTCTCTTCTGGGGAGAAAGAACAGGTGCTGTAAAGCAATTTGCCCCCCGGTTTGAGTGCATCGAACGCCGAGAGGAGCAAGCGGCGTTGGAGTTTGGAGGTCTCTTTGACTTTGTGAATGCTCCAGTAGCTCATGCTTTTCGGCTCATGGGTTTTAAAGCGTGCTTCGGACGAACACGGGGCATCGAGGAGGATGCGATCAAACATCTCAGGGCACTTTTTACCGACACTTCGTCCGTCGGTCATGTAGGTGTGGGCGTTGGTGACCCCTTGGTGTTTGAGGTTGTCGCAGAGGCGGAAAAAACGTTCTCGCTGAAGTTCTACGGCCGAGAGCCAGCCGGTGTTTTGCATCATTCCCGCGAGCATGAGGGTTTTCCCTCCCGGCGCGGCGGCGAGATCTAGGACAGTTTCTTCGGGCTTGGGGGCTAGCAATACAGGGGCAATCATCGAAGAGAGGTTTTGGATGTAAAGCCGCCCTTCGTAGAAGGCAGAGGTTTGAGTGAGACGGAGTTTGTCTTCGGGATTGATCCGATAAACTCCCTCTAAAATATCCCACCTTACTCTCTCGTAAACGATTCCATCACGCGCTAACTCGGCTTCGAGTTCACTGGGGGTTGTTTTAAGAGGATTGAAACGAAACGTGACCCGTTTTGGTGTATCGAAAGTTTGGATGATGGCATTAAAGTGTTCTCGTGGAACGATTTTCTCTAAACGCTCGCTAAACGCTTCTGGGAGACTCATTTACGTACCACACCGTTAAGCACGGGAACAAAATCGCATACTTCGAGAGCATCTTCATGGATCAGCCCTCCCTGCTTTGTAAATCGGGTAATTACCTGTTCACGTCCTTTATCGATAGGAGCGATTAGGATTCCCCCTTCACGAAGTTGATGAAAAAGTTTTTGAGGGATTTCACGCGCGGATGCGGAGAATAAAATACGATCATACGGAGCGTATTGTTCCCATCCGTTTTGACCATCATCGGTACGGGTGTGGATATTCCCCAGTCGTAGATGGCGAAATCTCTCTTTAGCTTCGAGCAAGAGTGATTCGATCCGCTCAATCGTGAAAACACGGCGGAATACATGGGAGAGAACGGCTGCTTGATAGCCGCTGCCGCATCCGATTTCCAAAACATTATCACACCCCTCAGGACTGAGATATTGGGTCATTTTTGCGACGGTCAGCGGTGA
>JBFYRD010000170.1:0-2702 GCA_041302405.1 Sulfuricurvum sp. | reverse complement strand
TACCCCTCGGCTGCGATGACGCTGTGCTTCGAGCAGACCAAACGCCGATGCCGGATCATCACTGAAATTTTCATCAGGATGAAGCGGCGGAGGGGTGGGATAGCGTTGCATGAGCAGATGGAGAGAATCGGTTAACCCCACAATCGAAATTCTCCACGCTTCTGGAAGTGTAGAGGTGTATTTCGTGTAGTCATTCACTTTTGCGTAATGAAGTATCCTCGCCATCAGCCACGATTCATGCTCTCTCAGCCACAGTATAAAATCTTCCGAAGAATCAATCCAAACGCTGTCGTTGATATCGCTCATGGCGCATCCTTTCTTCGATATCTTTCAGGCTAAACGTTTCATTCTCTCCGATATCGATATGAAAATGAGAACAGGTGAGATTATTGGCTAAAAGTAGCGGATGCTGTCGGTATTCACCATCGGGAAAGTCAACAGCCTCATACGCTAAAATGACAAAATCGTTCGCGTGAAGTCGAAAAAAGGTGAGATGTGGAAAACGCTCACGTATCAATTCAGCAAAACGGTGGAGCAGTTCATTCCCCGCTTCCCATCCATTCGCATCGTTGTATTGACTAAAATGGTGCAATGAAATGACATCCAACGATCGAAAAACGTGTGAGTAACTGTTTTTCAAAAGGATCACATCCAAATAGCGTTGATTGTACAATCCGGTGATGGGATCTTTGTAAAAGTAGGAAAACCGTTCCTCTTCTAAGGTACTGGCGGGAAGCTGGGTGATTTGCTCGGGTAATTCTACTTTTTTTAATGCCCTGATGGCGTAGGGGATGATGGAAGGGTCGAACTGAGTTCCGCTGAGCGATTCGAGTTCCCCTATCGCTTCATCGATATTTTTACGCCCTTTATAGATTCGGTTCGTCGTCATCGCATCAAACGCATCGGCGATAATCATAATTTTACCCAACGGGTGAATCTCATCACCTCTGAGTTTTTTAGGATATCCCTCACCATCATAACGTTCATGATGGACACGGATGATCGGGACAATGGCATCGAACATCGGGATTTCACTGAGCATCTCAATCCCAACATTGACGTGTTCTTTGATCAACTCCCGCTCCAGTGTGTCAAGTTTGCCGGGTTTGAGCAAAATCGTATCGGGAGTAGCAATTTTGCCGATATCATGCAAGATACCGGCGCGATAGATTAAGTTACACTCTTCTTCACCATACCCCATCTCAATAGCTATCTGTTTCGAATACTCCGCTACCCGCTGAGAATGCCCTGCCGTATAGCTGTCTCTGCGCTCCACCATTTTGATGAGACCCAGCAGTGTTTTCTCGTAGTTATCGATCCTCTCCTCTTCCAACGTCTGATACGCTTTCACTTTCAGATCGACCAATGCTTCGAGTCGGTATCGATACTCCTCATTTTCACGTGCTTGGACAATTTTCGAAACTGTTTTATAAAGCACTTCGATAATCTGTACATGATTGATAGGTTTGAGAATATACGCATCAATCCCCAAAGAGATCGCTTCCATAAAATAATCACTTTCGGTGTAGGCAGAGGTGATGATCATCTCTTGAAAAGGGGTAATTTTTTTAATCTCCCGAAGCATCTCGATACCGGTCATTTTTGGCATCGAGATATCGGTGATAATGATATCGAAATGGGTCTCATTATAAATTCTAAGTCCCTCTTCTCCATCCGAACACGCAACAATATGGGGAAAAATCTTTCCTAAATAGTTCATCATCTCTGAACGAATTTTTGGATCATCCTCGGCGTAAAGAACCGAAACAGAAGGTCCCATTTCACGAAGATAGTGAAGCTGATCAGAGGTTATAGTGGAACTCATTTTTGTAATCCATAGATGGTGCTGATGTTTTCCAAACCTCCCTCAACGTTCTCAAACCATGCTAAAAATTCCTGAGCCATCTCCCCTTTAAACAACGATCCATGCTGAGGAGCAATCATCTCTATCTCATATCGACGTACACATTCTACCCATGCGCGACAAAATTGGTTGGATGCCATATAGCGAGAGTGAAAACTCTCTAAAAAAGGGCGGTGTTCTTCGAAATTATCAACATTTTTATTGAGATTTTGAGGAGAGAGAACTGCCGCGCCGATGTCTCCTGAAAAAACGATTTTTGATCGGCTGTCATAGAGTGAAAAATTACCCGGAGAGTGTAGAAAATGGGCAGGGATAAACTGTAAAAAATCGTTTCCGAATTTAATCCGTGCTCCATGATCTTCGAGCGCTACCAGACGATCCATATCCATCAGACCATAATGTCCCATAAAGCGGGTCCAAAGCTGTGACATCACCAATTTTGCCGAGGTTGCGACACTCCACTCCGCGATTGAACCTGCAACATCGGGATCTTGGTGGGAGAAAAAGATAAACTTGATTTTAGCAGGGTCGATATGGCGTGATACCGCATCGTAAAGCTCACCGAAAATGGCTCCGCTTCCCGGATCGATCAGTACTGCACTCTCCTGCTGAATAATCAAAAACTGATTGACCGAAAGCGAATACTCTTTATGATCTTCGTCTTCCAAACTAAACATCACACATTTGTGATGACCATCGTCATAAAGCAGTGTTTCATTTTTCATAATTGCATCCCTTTAAATTCGCGAATTAAAACCATTTGCCGCTTAGCAATGTAATCGATCATCGTTTTTTGAAAAGCACCGTGCAATTCATACAAAAATACCACTTCAAAACG
>JBFYRD010000168.1:0-3429 GCA_041302405.1 Sulfuricurvum sp. | reverse complement strand
GGTCAAAGAGTTCGGTTGGTTAAAGCGATACGCAATGACGGAACCTATCCTCATGCAAGAGTAGGTGATGTGCTTGTGGATGCCGGCGCGGAAGGGTATGTTCGTAAAATCGGTGATTTCTTGCAGACCATACGTGTGTATGAAGTGAATTTTATCGAAGAAGGTATGACATTTGGCTGTCGTGAAGCGGAGCTAGAAAATGCCCTCGAAGAAGATGGGTACGATGAAGTGGCAGAAGAGTTGAAATGGCTCAAAGAACATCGAGCCGCGCGAGCTGCGATGAAAGCGGCGCAATCTCAAGAAGAGGGAGAGTAATCAACACTTTTTGGGATTAGTATATACCTTATGAGATACTTTAAAATAAGTCTCTTTTAGGAAAATTGGAGGAGGTTAAAATGGTCAATGTGATTTTTTGCGGCTTCGGTGAAAAGCAAGATAAACGTGTTTTTGCTAAAACCGGTGATGTATTATTGCGCGTAGCTCAGAGTAACGGTATCTCTATTCCATCGGATTGCAAAGATGGAATGTGTGGCAGCTGTGCTGTTCGCGTTGAAGAGATATCTCATGATGAAGCAATAGCTTCAACAACGGAAGATTACTCATCTAAAGGACAAGCTGTTTATATGGATGATAAAGAGCTTGAAACATTGATGCAAATGGGTGCGATCACTAAAAAAGAGGCTGAAATCGCTCAACAATACAATCGCCCTACACCAGTGCGTTTGGCATGTCAATGTGCGATTAAAAATACCTCTATTTTAGTGAAACCATTTAACTAAACGGCGCCTTTGGGCTAACCTCTAGACGAATACCATTCGTTTAGTGCAAAATCATAATCATTAAAGGAGTTGGGATGACAACACGCGTAGAAATTATGAATGACTTTTTGGCGATCAACGTCCAACCGGGCAAAACGATCCAAGATATCGTAGAAGCCTCAGGAAGTGCGCTTCCATTCGGATGCCGTGACGGTGAATGCGGCACATGTGTCGTAATGATCGAATCAGGGATGGAATACATGAGTGAAATCAACGATAAAGAGAAAGCAGTGCTTAAAACAGTGGGGGAAACGAGCCCAAAAGCACGTCTTGCTTGCCAAATGAAAGTCGTCGCACCAAACGGATTGGTACGTATTAAATACTAATCCCTCTTCGAAGATAGAGAGTGTCACCCCGAACTCGATTCGGGGTCTGATGCTGAACTCAGTTCAGTATAACAATAATCTAAAAGCTGTCTATTTTTTAACCATCTAATTGCACAAAAAAATCCTATAATTTTTATAAGAACACTATATGCATTTGATTTTATAAAAAGTGTATATTTTTAGGTGGCGTATGATGCAAACAACTTTATCGTATAAACAAAAACAACTCCCTCGTCTCTCGATGCAGACGTGGCTGCCGTTGCTGCAATGTTCACTTAATGATCTCGAAAAACATCTTCAAGTGATTACTAATGAAAACCCTTGTCTAGAGGTTAAATCCGGTTTTGAAGAGTCGAATTCCGGCGCTGGCGGAACTGCAGCCTATGGTGCGTTTCAAAACTATGTTTCAAATGCTTCCAGTGAACAAATTGAATGGCTCAGTATCTCGTCCACGTCTCTTTACGAAAAACTCGATGAGCAGATTGTTGCCCCGTTATTTCCGACACCGATATCGCAAAAAATCGCCCGTCAAATCATTTATTACATTAGTGACGAAGGGTATTTTGAGGGGAATATCGAAGAGGTTGCGCGTCAATGCGACACAGATACCCATACGGTAGAGAGAGTACGTCAACGATTTGCCCATCTGGAGCCATCCGGTGTCGGTGCATGTGATTACAAAGAGTCCTTTTTATTTCAGCTTAGCGATCATGATCTCGATGATGAACTCTCTATTTTACTCGGTGCGATGATTTTGCAGTTTGATAAGATGGAAAAATTTATCAATCATCCCCGACTCCATGATGCTAAACATGTTTTACAACATCTTCACAATCCACCGGCACTGGAGTATATGGAACCGGAGTCTCAGATCACTCCCGATTTGTTCGTTGAATTTTCAGGATCGGAACTCAATATCCGTATCAATCATGCTTTTTATCCCGATTTGCAGGTCAACATGATCGATAAATACGACAATTTTGCAAAGCAAAAGTTCAAAGAGGCACGGGAACTCGTCAAGCTTCTCGATTTACGTAAAGCGACACTCTATAATGTTGCATTAGTGTTGCTCGAAAAACAATACTCTTTTTTCATGGGTGGAGAACTCAAACCTCTTCGCCTCCAAGACGTTGCCGATGAGCTTGGATTTAATGAATCGACGATTTCACGTGCAATCGCCGATAAATACATCCAAACGGAGCGTGGATTGTATGCGTTTAAAGACTTTTTCTCCAACTCGATAGGGGAAGTCTCCACCTCTGAAATCAAACATTTTCTCAAACGTTTGGTGGGGAGTGAAAACAAAGACGATCCGTTTAGCGATAAAATACTGCATGAGATGATCGAAGAGCGTTTCGGGGTGAAGATGGTTCGTCGTGTTATCGCGAAATACCGTCAAGAACTCGACATCCCCTCGTATAAAGAACGGTTGTTTTTGTATAAGCTCGAATTGCTTTAATAAACTTCCTCATGTGTCCCGATATTGAGTACGATTAAGATACCTTCTTTAACATGTGCGTTCATGACATCTATGCATAAAGTAAAAATACTGTTATATTAATTTTAGCTATCTAGGGCTAGTATTGTAATAGGTCAGTAAATAATTCAAAATATTTTATGTAAAAGATACTCAATGAAAGGGAGAAATATGTTGGATCGCAATATCATTTTTTATGGGTTTATAAAAAGTCATTACCATGATTTCTTTTTAGCGTTGGAAAAAATGGGGATAGGATATACGATAGCCCAAAATCTCCATGAAGCTAAAGTTTTCTCTGAAGAAAATGAAATCGATCTGATTGTTATCGACATTGATAAACAAAAAGATTCGATAGAAACGTTACAGCTCTACGTGAATCATTTATGTGAGCGGGTCTATGTGATGCTTTTGGTTGAATACAGCGATCACGATCTGTTTATGAATGCCAGTAAAATAATAGGTGCGCACTTGCACATTAAACCGATTCCTTCTGAGATTCTTCTTTTAAACATTGATTACTGGAGTGCAAGTCAGTGTAAAAAAAGAGAACTCTCTAAAAATCAACATCTTTTGGAAGAGTATAAAGAGACGGTCGATGTGAGCAATATTGTTTCAAAAACAAATAAACATGGATTTATCACCTACGTTAATGAAGCGTTTTGCACGATTTCAGGATATTCCTCGGATGAACTTTTAGGAAAACCCCATAATATTGTTCGACATCCCGACATGGAATCTCATATTTTTCAAGAAATGTGGGAGACGATCACTGCCAAACAAATATGGAGAGGCAAAGTTAAAAACA
>JBFYRD010000167.1:0-3812 GCA_041302405.1 Sulfuricurvum sp. | reverse complement strand
TGTTTTTAGCTTCATCCCATTCGTATTTCATGAGATTATTTTAACACTATGTATAGACAATGTCAAGATAAAATATTACGCCAGTTTGACAGCATTCTGTCTGGGTTAAAAATTCCCTTATATCTCATAATAATGCGGCTGATACGCCTGATCGAGTTCGGAGAGTTTCATCCCGAAAAGAGCTCTCATCTTCTCTTCGATATCTCCCCAGAAATATTCTAAAATCAAACTTGAACCCAAATTACCTTCAACTTTATAAAACGGCCCTTCCAACGCTTCAATAATCTCGATCACTTCGATCTCGTGTGCAGGTCGTGAGAGTTTATACCCTCCTGAAGCTCCGCGAATGCTGCTAACGAGATTATTACGACGTAAAATAGAGAGAAGCTGTTCAAGATAGCCATGCGAGATCTGTGTCATGGCTGCAATCTCTCGTACTTGCATCGCTCGTGCACGTGGCGCATGTGAGAGAACATGCATGGCGGCAAGTCCATAAATCGCTTTTGAAGAGAGAGCCGCCATTATTCAAACCCTTTTGGATAAAATGTTTTAGCTAAATGATAGATTTTACACGCAATGCAATAACCAAACAAAAGCTCTAATCCGGCACAAAACAAAAATATTCCGGCAATTGCAATTCCTGCTATCTCTGCACCAATTAACGATGCAACACATAACGCCACCGTAAATCCAAGACCAAAAAATGCCGCAAGACGCTTTGCCCCTGCATCTTCCATTTTAATCGGGAGCGAAAACTTTTTTTGGATAAATAATGAGCTAATATTGATGGGGCTTAAATGTTTATAGCCATACAATCGAAGGATAAAATCAGCCATTAAAAAAAGCAATATCAATAAATTTTGTGTCACTAAAAAGACAATGATTCCGGCTGCAACAAAGAGTGTATTGATTCGAGTAACGGTTGCATCTACTTGCCGAAAGAGTAATGGGCATTGTTGAGACATTTTTTCTCCTTAAATTTCCACCATTTTAGTAGGGTAAACTTCTAATGTCAAGTATTCATACTAAATTACTAAAGTATAAAAAATATGCCAAAAAAAAGGAGGCAATAGAACCTCCTTTTCTACTTTATTATCGAACTGTAACCAACTCACGCACTTTTTTTTCAACATTTGAAAGAGAATCAAACGGCTTCAAAATATAGTGATCAGCCCCTATTTTGTGACTTTGCAATACTTTATCCAATGTCGAATAAGCGGTCATCATGATGACCACACACTCTGGATCTTTATTTTTGATCTCTTCTAAAACACTGAGACCATCTTTTTGAGGCATCATAATGTCGAGTAAGACACCATCATATTCACCTTTTCGAAATCGTGAAAGAGCGTTGATTGGATTATCAAAATAGGTTACCTTGATATCTCCGGATCGAGTAAGAACTTTTTCCAACATTGTCCCAATTTGTGTCTCATCATCAACAATCATCAAACGCATTATTTCTCTCCTTTAAATAAATCTTTAATGGCGCTTCCCATCATGTTTTCATTTTTTTCACGTACCAGTAAATCAAGAACTTCAAACACGGTTTTACTCGCTTCTTCAATCGTTCGAATACGCTGTTCTATTTGTGTGCGTGAACAGAGTTTTTTACCATCACCGCAGTCGGCTATCAATGCATTTGCCTGCGTATGGACTACACCATGAGGAGCCTCTAAACGAGGATACGATTTAAGCATTCCAAACTGCTCTTTTCCAACACCGCTATCATACCATTTACCTAAACGGCAAGAATGGTGGTCAACTGCTTTAAACGCATTTTCTTGCCCGAACAAAAAGGCGTACACGTTGTTTTTGTAAATAACGTGATCGATTTTTGCCAGATTACTAAAAATGTAGTTGCTGATGTCCATAATTTCATAAACGCTTCGGGATGCATTGCGTTGGAAGATCGACATACGATCTGACATTTGCGACACTTCATGTTTGGTTGTGGAGACAATCCCCGAAAGCTCTTCCGTTGCGGTTTCGATCTCATTGGTATCTTGCTGCATCGATTGAATCACGATTTCGATCTCTTTGGTCGCTTTTTGTGTCCGCTCTGCCAGTTTACGTACCTCATCGGCAACCACCGCAAACCCTCTACCATGTTCCCCTGCGCGCGCTGCTTCAATGGCTGCATTCAGCGCCAGAAGATTGGTTTGATCGGCGATATCTTTAATCAAAGCAACGACACTCGAAACTTCATGCGAGCGGTTAACAAGATTGGACGTAGTAGCGATCGTCCCCTCCATAAGTTCAGCAAGAGTCCCCATATCTTCATCAACATGTTTGGCGATCGTAAGTCCTTCATCTGAACCACGTGCCGTTTCGTTAGACTGTTCAACCATCTCTTTGAGTTTAGCTAAAATATCAACGAACACATTCTGTGTTGCATCTAAGGCTCCTCGAATACTTGATTGGTGCATTTCAAGTAAGCCGCCTTGTTCACCTCCAACAACAGAGGACTTTATCAAAACAAACCCTTTTGCTCCATTACTGAAGTTTTTTCGTGTCACCGAAGCTTCACATTCCCCCACAATAATTTCATCTGAGCCTTTCGATAATTCTCGAACAACAGCCCCTTTGTTTGCTATCTCTTGTGCCCTTGTATTATAAAAAATCGGCTCATCATTTTTATCTAAAACGATCACTGCTTCATTATCACTAAAAGCGGCAATCTCTTTGTACAGAGCCAATTCTTCTGCGAGCATATCACGCTCAACTTTCAATAATTCTGCAGTCTCTTTGTATTTTTTTGCTTCGCCATCAAAAAACATCTATTTATTCTCCTTGTATACTTTTAATATAATCTCAAACACAGCGCCCTGATTTTCATTAATAACACGAATACTTCCGCCATGTTTATCGATAATTGCTTGAGCTACATTAAGACCGATCCCCATGCTCTGTTTTTTATCACCGCTCACCGCAAAATCGAAAATGCCCTCCAGTATTGATTCTGGTATCCCCCCTGCATTATCAGCTATTCGTACTATTATATCCTCATTTCCACACGAAAAATCAATATCAATATGACGATTATCATATGAAATCATACCTTTTTCAAACTCATCTAAAGCATTATTGAGGATAATAATCCATACTTGTTCCAGTCGTGTTGATATCCCCATACTCATACAACTCATAGAATCATAGCCCGTCGTTTGGGTTATCAATTTTCCATTAATTCGAATAGGAACAATGTGTCTAGAACGATTTTGGACAATGCGTAGAGCATAAATCAACGTCATGTGAACATTACACGGCTTCATCTCCTCTTTTCCCGTCCCTGCAAACTCATACATAGAACTTACTATCGATTCAATTCTCGCTAACCCTTCTTCTATCGGTCCAAACAATCCTGCAGTGTCGCTCAGCTTCTCCTCACACTCATATTTGAGCAGTTCAAGATTCCCTTTTATATAGGTGACAGGGGTGTTGATCTCATGGGTAATCGCCGCCGCTAAACGTCCTACGCTCATCAATTTTGCATCACTTATTTTTTCTTCTTTTAGACGTTCTGAATCGGTAACATCTACAAAATAAAGGATATGGTACTGCTCATTTTGAATCAGCGGATTGGTCATTGAACTCATATGGACCGTATAATAGGCTTTATTGTTGTTCAAATCAATTGAAATAATCCGTCCGTTAATATGTCCTTTTTTAATCTCTCTGACGATGAATTCCAATCCATTTTTTTGAGAACATTTTTCGTCTAAAAGAGGTTTTAATCCCTGCGGAGTTTCTACCATCCATGACCACAAATCGCAACTTTTTACTAAAGATTCAAAATTTTTGTAGCCATT
>JBFYRD010000162.1:0-2942 GCA_041302405.1 Sulfuricurvum sp. | reverse complement strand
TGCTTGAATGGTCACGCTCAGACTCTCCTGTTCGTATGTACCTGCGAGAAATGGGTCAAATTCCTCTCCTCACTAAAGAAGAAGAGGTAGAAATCTCTAAACGTATGGAAATGGGTGAGGGGATCATTATCGATGCGATTTGTTCCGTCCCTTATTTAATTGATTTCATCCTTGACTATAAAGATCCTCTAATCAATCGTGAGCGTCGTGTCAAAGAACTTTTTAAAAGTTTTGAAGACGATAATGAAGAAGAGAGTGATGATGATACCGATGAGGAAAGCGATGACGAAGAATCAACAGAAAAAGCTCCATCCGTAAAAGATAAAAAACGGGTGGAAAAAGTTGTTACAAGTTTTAAAGCGCTTGAAAAAGCAAAAAAAGACTGGGTAAAAGCAACTGAAAAGATGTTGGATGAATGCACTATCGATGAGATGGATGCTGATTACGTCCTCTTTTTCCTCAACGTCAGCTTTAAGAAAAAAATGCTTAAAGAAGCTCTTTTGGATCTCGGGCCAACCTCAAAACTCATCAATGAGCTTGTCCGTTCTATGGAGACGGCATTACGCAGTGATGAAGGATTTGATCGCGAGCTCAAACGTCTTGAATACAAGCTTCCACTCTTTAATGATCAGCTTAAAAAGAATCACATCTTGATTCTGAATAAAATTTGCGAACTTACCAAAGAAGAGATTGCAACAAAAGTACCTGAAGCGACCATGGTCAGCACCTATATGGAGATCAAGAAATTGATACAAACCAAAGAGGCTTCCAAAGGGGGCTTCAATATGGAGCCGGACAAACTGGCCGATATTTTGGAACAAATTAAACGGGGTAAAAATATCTCGGAAGTTTCTAAAACCCGTATGGCTAAATCGAACCTCCGTCTCGTTGTCTCGATTGCCAAGCGATATACCAACCGGGGTTTGCCTTTCTTGGATTTGATCCAAGAAGGAAATATTGGTCTAATGAAAGCGGTCGATAAATTCGAATACCAAAAAGGGTATAAATTTTCGACCTATGCGACATGGTGGATTCGTCAGGCGATCAGCCGTGCGATTGCCGACCAGGCACGTACGATCCGTATTCCGATCCATATGATTGAGACGATCAACCGTATCAACAAAATCATGCGTAAACATCTTCAAGAGCACGGAAAAGAGCCGGATGTCGAAACCATCGCTGAAGAAGTGGGCTTGTCCGTTGAAAAAGTTAAAAACGTTATCAAAATTACGAAAGAGCCTATCTCTCTTGAAGCCCCTATCGGTAATGAAGAAGATGGTCGTTTCGGTGATTTCATTGAAGATAAAATGTCGATCTCTCCTAGTGATGCTATTTTGAAAGACGATTTGAAAGTTCAAATTGAAAGTGTTTTAGAACAACTCAATGAGCGTGAAAAAGCGGTTATTAAAATGCGTTTTGGAATTATGGATGACGAAAGTGATCGTACCCTTGAAGAGATTGGAAAAGAACTTAACGTTACCCGCGAGCGTGTTCGTCAAATTGAGAGCAGTGCGATCAAAAAACTCAAACACCCGAAAGTGGGTCGTAAACTTAAAAACTATATCGAGGACTGATGACGTTCGATCAGCAGTGGATTGAGTACGATTTCAATCCCTTTATCCTTTTTAACTCGAGTGGAAAGATTGTATCTCTAAATACTGAGGCACAGTATCTCCTCGGTGCCATCGAAGCATCCGCTATTTATAAAATCGCAACAACATATGCTAGTTCATCCTTCGGATTTAAAACAACTTTTTTAGAGCTCGAATTTGGACGATTCAAATTTTTTGGCATTACAATAGGATATGAAGACGAAGAGCAAATCGGGATTCGACTTTATCAGCTCCCCTCTTTTCAATTTACAAAACAAAAACCGGATGGTCAACTTGTCAATGTATATACGTTGATCGATTTGTGTATCAGTTCCAATTCCATAGGAAACCAAACCAAATACACCAAAGAACTTGATCCAACAATTCCAGAAATTCGACTCCAAACAGAATGGTTTATAAAATTATTGAACAAGATTTATGTTTCGATGAATGGGAATGAGAAGATCGTTACACGTCTATTTTTCCGTGTCGGTGAGCATATTAAATTTGAGGGTGAAAAATATTCGATTTTTTCCATCGAAATATCTGCCGAAACGATTAACCGTAGGTACCTCTCAGAGATTACCCATTTGGCCGAAGAGAACAATCTCTTCGTCGATCTCAAAGAGCAAAAAATTACGATTAATGTTCCGATGATTGTGAAATAAATAAATCCCGAGCGATCATGTATCCGATCGGGATTCCCGCTGCTAACCCTACCAAATAGGGTAATACCGCTAATGCATGATTGTTATTAAGAGCGATAAATCCCAACACTAAAAATGCATAAGGTATCAGACGATACACAGAAACCATTGCCGAGGCATTTTTCGTAGTATTTTGGATGATATTGCTCTTTTGTCGCGCTTTTTCTTCTTTGATCATCTGCTTTATATCGGTGATCTCTTGCTCGCGCTCTTCTTCGTACAAATCATACGGATCATCCATCATATCGATAACATCTTTGTTGTCTTCGGGATCAATATCCCCAATACGACTTTGAATCATATTTCGGTATGAATAGAGTGATCCCATGACAATCGTCATCGATGTTAGCATCGCAACGGTAAAGTTAGTATAAACAGTAGCCGAATGAAGTAACAGAGGTAATGAACCTAAGAGTGCAATGGTGAGAATGAGAAAAGGCTTTTTAATCTTCGTCATCGTCATCATCATTTTTTTGTGATTTACCCATGTTGTAACGGGGATCTTTTGCGAGCTTTTCAAACTCTTTGTATTGCTTGCTGTAGGCTTTATACACATTCAAAAAAGCGGCTAAAATACCAATGGCAACACCCACCCATAGCAACCAGCTGATCCCTGTAAGCTTTTTAAGCCCCAATCCAATCC
>JBFYRD010000161.1:0-4749 GCA_041302405.1 Sulfuricurvum sp. | reverse complement strand
GTAAAGGTAGTCGTGAGTGAACCTGCTTGCAATGCACCGTGAACCGCGCCGCTCGCTCCCCCTTCACTTTGCATCTCGTAAACTTCTGGGACGGTTCCGAAAATATTTTTCTCTTTTTTAGCACTGTAAAGATCGCTAAATTCTCCCATCGCTGATGAGGGTGTAATAGGGTAAATAGCGATAACTTCATTGATTTTATGGGCAACTAAGGCAACGGCTTCATTCCCATCGACGGTAATAGTAGTGGACTCATACATGTAATAATTTCTCCAAAGTGAGATTTTCTAACTACATTGTAGTATAAAATGGTTACGTAATGCTACAAAATATTATAACCATCCGCGATTACGAAAATAAAGAAGGGGAATAACCGCCGAGACTATCATGAGTAGCAGTGACATCGGATACCCCATGTTCCAACCAAGCTCCGGCATAAACTTAAAATTCATCCCATAAATACTCGCGATCAAGGTCGGCGGCATGAGTGCTACACTGGCAACCGTAAAGAGTTTGATAATCTTGTTTTGTTCGATAGTAGTTTGTGCTAAAAAAAGATTTTGGAGATTGTCCAGCGTATTGTCATCGATCGCGATAAATTCAATCAATGAGTTGATATCTTTCATCATGATAAGAATGTCTTCTTTGATCGGCTTTGAAAGCTTCGGCGATTTCGCCATAGCAGTAAGAATCCGTCGTTTATCAAAAACCGATTGACGCACTTTTAGAGTGAATTCCTGTAAGGTGGAGATTTTTCTGAGTAACTCGATGGAATGGCTCTCCCGCTCCCATAAGAGTTTTTTACGTATCTCATCACTCTCACGGGAAGCATATTCGAGCAAATCGGCATCTTTATCGATACGGATATCAAAAATTTGCATAAAAATATCGTATCCGGATTCAAGCTCTTTAGGATGAGAAAGAAGCATACTACTGATCATATCAAACGTTTGGAGTTCACTGTCTCTCACACTAAAGAGGATATCATCTTGCAATACAAAACAGACACTTTCATTATAATGTGATTTTGCGCTCTCCACAAAAAAGAAAGAGACAAAAAAGTAGGAATTAATCTTAATCAATCGGCTGTCTTCCCAATAACGGGAGCTTTGCTCAATCTCTTCACGATCATGTTTTGTTGGCAATTCTAGGCTAAACTTATCTTCAATCTGTTTTATTTCCGACGGACTTGCTTGAAACAGATCGACCCACATTATCTTCTCATGATCAAGAGACAAAGCGGTATCACCTAACTCCGATATTGTAAAATTTTCATGATCACGTGTATAAAATCGTACCATACGCTACTTTTTCCTTATTTACGATCCAATTTTTCAAATCCTGGCAGGACTTTCCCCTCCAGCAGTTCCAAACTCGCCCCGCCTCCGGTAGAGATAAAGCTGAATTTCTCTTTTTCGCCTGCTTTTTCTACCGCATCAGCCGTATCTCCACCTCCAACGATACTATACGCATAACTATCCGCGATGATGGTCGCGAGCTTATAGGTCCCTTTTGAAAACTGGCTGATTTCGTAAATCCCCATCGGTCCGTTCCAAATAATCGTATTAGAGAGTTCAATTGCTTCAGAAAAGAGTTTAAGGGTTGCGGGGCCGATATCAACCGCATGAAAACCTTCCAAGACATCTTGAACCGGTGTAATCTTGATATCGACAGGGTGTTCGATCGAATCGGTAGAAACCACATCCACAGGGAGATAAATTTTGACACCATGAGCTTTTGCCTTGGACAATACCTCTTTTGCAACCTCAACGTAATCATCTTCGACTAACGAGGCTTGCATATCATAACCAAGTGCTTTTAAAAAGGTATTACTCATCGCACCGCCAATGATCAGTTTGTCGATTTTAGGCATTACGGAGGTTAAAAGGGTGATTTTGGAAGAGATTTTAGAACCGCCAACCACCAAAGCGATAGGACGAATCGGTTTTTCAAGCGCTTTGGTAAACGCTTCGATCTCTCGCATCATCAAGAATCCGGCTACTTTGGTTTCAACATAATCTGCGATTCCATAAGTAGATGCATCTTTACGGTGAGAGGTTCCAAATGCATCATTGACATAGACATCACAGAGTTCTGCGAGCTTTTGGCAAAATGCCGGATCATTCTTTTTTTCACCCTCATAAAAACGGATATTTTCAAGAAGAAAAATACGTTCAATGGAACAATGGGTATTTTCAGCTTTCAGTTCATCCAAATCATCGATAAACTCCACTTTTTTTTGAAGCAATCTTTCAAGACGCTTTTGGAGATGTCGGAGCGTATAACGTTCATCATACCCCCCTTTTGGTCGTCCCAAATGACTGACGAGGGTAATAGAGCAAACATTATGATCAATACAGTAATTGATAGTAGGAAGTGCCGCACGCATACGGCTATCATCTGAGATTGTGTATTGTGCGTCCATCGGAACATTAAAATCGACACGAATCAAAACTCTTTTTCCAGCCAGATCGATATCTCTTAAACTCTTAACCCCGCCCATTGTAAATATATTGCTGATCATCTCTATTCTCTTTTTTTTAGATGCTGATATGATGACATAATTACCATTCATTGTGGTTACATTTGTAATGATTGTGTCGTATACTTCCGTCCATAACAGTTTCAGACATATAAGGGAAAAAATGAAAATAGAACACACAGATATTTTAGTAGTTGGCGGCGGACCGGCGGCATTGGTTAGCGTCTCTACTGCATTGGAAAACTTCCCCGATAAAAAAATCACCGTCATCAAAGAAGATGAAAAAGCGCTTGTCCCTTGCGGTATCCCCTATATTTTCGGTAAAACCCTAGGGAGCAGTGAGAAAGATACGATGGCATGCGGCGGTCCTATGGCGGAAATTATCAACATTATCACCGATACCGCTACCACCGTTGATATTGAATCAAAAACCCTCTACGCACATGAGCATACGATTACGTTTGATAAACTTATTTTTGCCACGGGTTCTACCCCCTTCGTCCATAAAAATTTTGAAGATGCTCTTCATCTGGAAAATGTCTTTACGATTGAAAAACATAAAACAAAAATCGATGCACTTAAAAACTATCTTGATGACAAAAATCATATTATCGTTGTCGGAACAGGATTTATTGGTGTTGAAATGGCAATGGAACTCCGTTCAGTTGGGAAAGAGGTTACCATCATCGGAGGCAGACATGTTCTAGCCGATTCGTTTGATGTCGATATGGCGTTGCAAGCAGAAGCAATCATGAAAGAAGAAGGGATACATCTTTCTCTAGGCCAACACGCTTCACATATTGCTCATGAAAATGGAAAAGCAACCGGTGTCGAATTATGTGATGGGAGTCAAATCGAGGGTGATGTTATCATTTTAGCCACAGGATATCAACCGAACAGTACCCTTGCCGCTGCTGCCGGATTGAAACTGGCACGGTACGGCGGAATCTGGGTTGATGAATACATGCGCACTAAAAATAAAGATATTTTCGCGGTAGGAGACTGTTGCGGACGCCGCGACTTTATCACTCGTGATCCTTCCAAAGTGATGCTCGCTTCTACCTCTGCAACTGAGGCACGTGTAGCCGGAAATTCCCTTTATGGTCTTAAATACTTAAAAGGGTTCAATGGAACCATCGCTATTTTTTCCACCATGATCGGTAATCGTGTATTTGCGAGCGCCGGAGTTACAGAAGCCAGAGCCAAAAAAGAGAACATTGAATACATCGTAGGATTTTTCGAGGGTCTTAACCGTCATCCCGGCACCATACCCGATGCCTCCAAACAATCCGTTAAACTTATCGCCCTTCGAAGCAGCGGTCAGATAATCGGAGGTCAAGTAATCGGTGATAAGGAAGCAGGAGAGGTGATCAATATCATCGGTTTGGCCATTGAAACAGAACTCACCGCACACCATCTCGTTTCCCTCCAAGTAGCAACCCAACCACTCCTTACCGCCGCACCTACAACCTATCCGATTATAAAAGCAGCGCAGCAGATTATTCGAACGAACGCATTGTGATAGAAGATGCTGAATGAGCTTTGCTCATTTTAATTCATCCTATTAGGCACTTACTTTATAGCCATACGATAGAGAATGGGTTGAATCTATTGTCATGCGACGTTCAAGTTAACGTAGCTGGCACACAAGGGTAATTAAATTTCTAAATATGTGCGATTGTACCTATTTCTTTCAAAGCCCCTATAGGAATTCCATCGTCTATGTTTTTTGTGAAATCATTCATTGATGTTTTTCATTTCTTAGCACTTATTTTGAAATTTTACCAATCAAATCAACAATAACTAATGAGAGTATTCCTTCGATTATTATATATCCAAAAGTATAAAGCAAGGCATATCCTGCAGAAGATAAATCTTCTAGAAAAAAGATATAAATAACATAAATAAAAGAGGCTACAGCTGCATAAAAGTGAAAAACAAACCAACTAGCTAAACTTGCGCCAGGAGTATAAAGGGCAGATATCTCCATGAGCATGGCTAAAAATAATACACCTATGAGGAAATAATAAAATGTATCCATATTTGTTATAAAGTGATAAATTGTATCCATATTCATAAGTCCTTTTGATCAATTTTTTTCCGTCATCCCCGCCTTTACTCATTTTAATTCAGATTCTCCCCGTTTTCTTATCACCCCGGTATTCATCTTGGATAAAACTTTCGAGTTCAGGATTATTCAACTGTATCAACAACATCATAAACGGCTTTCAGTTGTTTTGGTTTATTGTACCATATCTCTTGCTCCCATT
>JBFYRD010000159.1:0-4709 GCA_041302405.1 Sulfuricurvum sp. | reverse complement strand
ACACTCAAATCAAGCGGCAAAGTTGAGGTGGGATAGACATCTGCAGGCAATGAAATGATTTCAAATGTTCCTAGAACCCACATCCCTAAAAACCCTAAAACCGCTCCCGTAGTAATCCCTAACACACCAATGACTACACCAAGAATCAAGAAGATTTTTTTGACCTCCCCTTTTGATGCCCCCAGTGAAATCAACAAAGCTATTTCACTACGGCGATTCATAACGGTCATCAGCAATGAGGAGATAATATTGATTGCGGCGATTAGAATAATAAGCATCAAGACAATAAAAAGGGACATTTTCTCCATTTTAAGTGCGGCAAAAAAGTTGGCGTTATCTTCCCACCATCCGCGAATGCTTACGCTCTCAGGCAATACGGCACTGAGTCGGTGAATGTCCGCTTCGGGGTTTGCTGAGTGGATATGTATCCCATCGTAAAGGTTTTCAGGGATTCCTAAAATCCTCTGAAGCGCATCGATAGAGGTGTAGGAAAATCCTTTGTCATACGCACTCAGTCCTGAGTTAAATGTGGAAACGACCGAAAAACGTTTGATTTTAGGGGTTAGGGCTAAACCACCCGGTTCCATTTGGGTGAAAATGTAGGTGAGCTTTTCACCCTCTTGAAGGACGAACTGCTCTTTTAGTGTTTGCCCTACCATCACTTCAAATCCTTCAGGGACACCGTTTTTCAATCCTTCGGCCAGTACGGCATTTACTTTTGATTCTTCTTTAAAATCGACACCAAAAAGATAGCCGCCCTCCATTTGATCGCCACTTCGAGAGAGGACGGCTGAGGTGATGTAGGGACTAAATGCAAGTTCAGGAAATTTAGTACGTAGTTCATCGACGAGTGCCGTATCGACGGTTCCGAAAAATTTGGGTTGGATGGTGAGGGGGTAGTTCATAACGGTGAGTTTCTTTTTAAACTCGTTGTCGAAACCATTCATCAAAGCCATAGCGATAATGAGGACCATAACTCCTAGCGCGATTCCGGAGAATGCAAGAAGTGCGGAGAGAAAGATAAACGGTTGCTCTTTGTCAAAGCGCAAAAACCGTTTGACGAGAAAAGAGACAATATTCAAGAGGCAAATACCCCTTTTTTAGGTCCGCTTTTGCCGCAGCAATTTTTGTATTTCAAACCGCTTCCACATGGGCAATCTTCATTTCGTGCAATTTTTTTCTCTTCTACCGGATTCTCTTGATGATTAAGAGACATTCTAAAAGCTTCTTGTTTTTTTTCAAGCTCCATTTGACGTGCAAACGCTTCAGCTTCTTCCTCTGCATTATCAACTCTAAAACGGATAATATGAAGCGTTTTAATCGTGTCGTACTTGATCGTTTCTACCAATTCGGCAAAAAGGTTGTAACTCTCTTTTTTATACTCGACCAACGGATCTTTTTGGTTGTAGGCACGAAGTCGGATACCAGTTTTCATGCTGTCCATTTGATAGAGATGTTCACGCCACGCCGTATCGAGGGTTTTGAGATAAATTTCACGTTCGATATCATTACGAAGTTTCGCCTCCACCACAGACATCTTCGTGTTGTATTCATGACTTAATAACTCAATCATTTGGGTACGGATAGCGTTAAACTCTTTTTCGCTGAACACTGAAATATCGAGATCGGTATTAAGCTCCTCTTTGAGCAAGAGTACGAGGCGTTCTAGGTCAATCTCCTCTTCAGGAGTCCCTTCAAAAATAGCGCTGTTCAAAAGTGTACGATCGATATACTCTAAGCGTATGGCATCAATTTTTTCCCCGACGTTATACTCAGGATCGAGAAGATCTCCACGGAAACGATAGACTATTTTACGTTGCTCGTTCGCTACATCATCGTATTCAACGATATGTTTACGCCCTTCAAAATGCATGTTTTCGACTTTTTTCTGCGCTTTTTCAACCGCACGGGTTACCATTGCTGACTCGATGTATTCACCGTCTTCAACACCTAAGCGTTCCATAATCGATTTGATTTTATCGGAGCCGAAAATGCGGAGAAGATTATCTTCGAGTGAAAGATAAAATTGGCTCGTTCCAGGGTCACCCTGACGGCCTGCACGTCCGCGAAGCTGATTGTCGATACGGCGATTTTCATGACGCTCAGTACCGAGGATGTAGAGGCCGCCGAGTGCTTTTATCTCATCGTCTACCTTGATATCGACACCACGACCTGCCATGTTCGTCGCGATAGTAATTGCCCCTTTCGCTCCAGCATTTTTAATGATTTCACCCTCTTGCGCATGGTTTTTGGCGTTCAGTACGGTGTGTGGGATTTTTTCTGCTTTTAGGAGTTCATGCAATTTTTCCGATTTTTCAATGGAAGCGGTACCGATAAGCATCGGCTGCCCTTTCGCACTGAGCTCTTTAATTTTTTTGATTACGGCTTCAAATTTTTCTGATTCGGTTTTATAGATCAAATCATTCAAATCCAATCGCACTACAGGAACGTTCGTCGGGATTGAAATAACATCGAGGTTGTAAATTTGAGAAAATTCGGTTGCTTCAGTTTGTGCCGTTCCGGTCATACCGCCGATTTTGTGGTAAAGACGGAAATAGTTTTGGTAGGTAATATCAGCGAGCGTTTGCGTCTCTTCTTTGATAATAACCCCCTCTTTTGCTTCCAAAGCCTGATGAAGCCCCTCTGAATAACGACGACCTTCAGACAGACGTCCCGTAAATTCATCAACGATTACGACTTGATCATCTTGAACAACGTAATCAACGTCTCGTTCGAAGACATTGTTGGCTTTGAGTGCTTGGTCGAGGTGGTGCGAGAGCGCCGAATTTTCAAGACTGTAAAGGTTATCAACCCCAAAAAGCTTTTCGGCATGTTCAATACCCTCTTCGGTAATAAGGACTAAGCGATCTTTTTCATCAACAGTAAAATGTTCGTCTCGAACAAGTGCTTTAGCAACGGCATCCGCGCGCGTATAATTTTCAAGTGTACGATTGGTAGGACCGGAAATAATCAAAGGGGTACGCGCTTCATCAATCAAAATAGAATCTACTTCATCAACAATGACATACGCATGTCCGCGTTGAACCATATGTTCTTTTGAGTAGGTCATATTATCGCGGAGGTAATCAAAGCCAAATTCATTATTAGTACCGTAAGTGATATCACACGCATACTGTTCACGTTTTGAGGCAGGGTTGTAACCGGTTTCTACCAAAATACCCGTCGTATATCCTAAAAAGGAATACAACTCAGACATCTGTGTACCATCACGAGAAGCGAGGTAATCATTGACCGTTACAACATGAACACCTTTGCCATCCATCGCATTGAGGACAACCGGCAGTGTTGCTACTAGGGTCTTACCCTCACCGGTTTTCATCTCCGCAATACGCCCCTCATGCAAAACCATACCGCCAATCAGTTGAACATCAAAATGACGCATACCGAGGATACGTTTACTTGCTTCGCGGGTAATGGCAAATGAATCGACCAATACGCTTTCCATTGTTTTTTCATTGTTTTGTACCGATAGTCTCAAAGCGGCAAAAGCACTTTGCAACGCTTCATCGCTCATTGCAGCAAAGTGAGGTTCTAAAGCATTAATCTGGTTTACACGTTTAAGGTATTTTTTGATTTCATGATCGTTTTTGGTACCGAAAATTTTTCCGAAGAACGTTTGGAGCATTGAAAGCCTTCATTATGAACAGTATTTAAAAAGTCTCTTATTTTATCATAGGAAATATATAGTTTTGGTTAATATGGATTGGATACAATTCGTTTATCATTTAAAAAAGGACAATTTGTGCGTTTTACTCTCTTTTTCCTTCTCACCCTCACCTCTCTCATGGCCTCACCAATGGAGATCAATAGTTTTAACTCAAAGTTTGAGCAGACAATTACCGATGATAACGGTAAAACAATCCGCTATACCGGGGAATTGTGGGCTGCCAAACCGCAAAATGCACTCTGGATCTACCAAAAACCGATTAAAAAAAGTGTGTATGTAAACGCTCAAAAAATCACCGTTATCGAACCATCCATTGAACAAGTAACCCTGCGAAACCTCGATGGAGAAATAGACTTTCTCCAGATTGTGCAACACGCCAAAAAAGTAGACGATCATAAATACATCGCTAGTGTAAAAGGGGAAAAATATACGATAATTTTTCGCGATAATCTACTGACATCTATCAGCTATACCGATGGCTTTGACAATAAAGTAGTGATTAAATTCACAAACCCATCACAAAATAAACCGATCGAAGCCTCCAAGTTTAAACCAAATATTCCTGAAGACTACGACGTAATCAAAGGATAAACAAAGAACCATCTAAGCAATAAAATATAGTGTATCAATTATACGTTTTAAAAAAGAAAGTGAAGTAGATTCCTGCCTAAGCAGGAATGAGAAGAAAAAGGTTTATACGTCCATCTCGATAACATTCCAAGGAAGCCCTTGGGTGTTCATCTCATCCATAAACGGATCCGGATCAAGTTGCTCCATATTGAACACCCCTTTACCGCTCCATTTACCCTCTACCATCAGTTTTGCACCGATAACAGCTGGGACACCCGTCGTGTAGGATACCCCTTGCGATTTAACTTCGGCGTAGCACTCTTCATGGTCTTTGACTTGGTAGATATAGATGCGGCGTTTTTTACCATCTTTGAGACCTTCAGCGACGATACCGATGTTAGTTTTTCCTTTAGTACGAGGACCAAGTGACGCCGGATCAGGGAGCAAGGTT
>JBFYRD010000158.1:0-10549 GCA_041302405.1 Sulfuricurvum sp. | reverse complement strand
TGACCATCCATAACATCAACATGCACCAAGTCGCACCCTGCATCACAAATGGCACGGACATCACGCGCTAAATTACCGAAATCGGCAGAGAGGACACTTGGGGCTACGAGCATAGGAGACACCTTGAATAATATTTTCGTTATTTTAGCGAAGATAGTTTGGGAGAGAGCTTTTATTTTGAAGTCATGACAAGTAACAATGTAACGAAATTCGTCATTGCGGACTAGATCCGCAATCTTGGATCCCGTATCAAGTACGGGATGACGGTGGATAATGAAGGAAAATCGGATTTTATTCCTGTTGCGTATTAAATTATCGTGTCAGGAAAAAGATAAAGTTACTGCCCTCAAAACTCAGGTTCACTTGAACCCCTTTTTTGTTTTGCGCCATCTCCATCAAAGAGGAAACATCACTATATGTTCGGGGCAGGGTGATATCAACATGGTGCTTTTTCTCACCTAAGAGGGCTTTTGCCCGCCCTCCGATAATGTTGACAAATTCGGCCAATGAGTCCAAAATCGCCTCTTCCTCTTCGGTTGCTTCTCCGATCAGGAGTTCGCACGCTTTTTTAGCAATCTCTTTAGGGAAGACAAGGATGATCATCCCATCCACATCCCCGTAAAATCCGATCGAACTGGCATATTGGTTTGCACTGTTTGGGATATCCAGTGTTTGGACATTCATTGACTCTTTCGTTGCTTTCGCGTTGGTCATCATAGCGATTGTGGATACAGTAGCGTCAATAAAGTGGGGAAGCTCGTTAACAAGTGCTTTATTCAAAGAACGGACATTTTTGGATGCGGCTGCGGCGCTTCCCCCTAATTCTTGGAGAAGCTCTTTATTTTTTAAGATATCATCCATGTTTTCAAAAAACATCATCCCCGCATCTTCGAGATCATTTTTAAAACTTTGCGGTGTTTTTTCAAAAGTGAGTCCGACAAAACAGATGGTGGCATTGTATTCGGCGGCTGAGGAGGCAAGTTTGGTGAAAAAGTTCAAGGCATGAACATTCATGGATACTACTTTGTAGGCATCAAAAATAAAGAGGCGGAAGCCAACATTGAGGGAGTTATTGTGGTAGGCGATGTTAAACGTATTTCCTATCTCCGCATCAAGAAAATTGGCAACCGTATAGATGATTGCGTTACCGGTCACACGTGTCGCGATTTTTTGACCGAATAGCCCTAGATAGCTATCTTCGATGATGGCATAATAGAGATCCGGATTTTGTTTTTTTTCATCAAACTCTTTTTTGCTTTGGGCGATGACCGGATTGTGGCCATAATCAAATAGCTCAATCGCCATGGCAGAGCGCTGAGATGGGTCTTCATTAAATAGAAGAACTGTTTTTGAGTCGTTTTTATTGCTTGGTGCAAAGAGTTCCGCAATCTTTTCGGTTAGAAAGAGGGAAAAATTTAGGGTATTTCCATAAAAAGCACTGATGGTGGTAAATTTTTTATGATCGTAATCGCACAATCCGATAGCAATATGTTTTTGATTACGGACGGAAATGAGGAGTTTAATAAAAACATCGAGTCCGTTTTTATTAAAAAATATCACTTTTTTGAGTGATACCAGCAACATATCGACATTGAGTGATTCGGTCGCTTTAATATCATCCATCGTCAGAAAAGAGGGGGCGTTATTCCCATCTAAAAAGCCTTGTGGATGAAAAACAGCGACTCTCCCTTTAACGGTTGCTCTCATGATACTCCATTACCTGCATAAAAGATTCGTAAATGTCTTCGACAAATTCGATGTGAAAATCGATGAATTCGTTAAGCCCGGCACTAACGTAAGGGCTTTGGCTTAATTCATAAAAGAGTAAAAGATGCATCCATTTGGCTAACATCAATTCATCCCCTTCTGCACTTTGGGATGAGCCTGAGGATGCATAGACAATACGACCTATTTTTGGCGGCATCTCCCATTTTTCAGCGATTAACGTACAAATATCAAAGAGGGTGTATTTGCTTAGCCGATAGAGGATTGTATTATAATCCAATGCTTTGACGCTTCGCAGTTGGGCCACTTCGATTTTGCATCCCCCAAAAAGAGCATCACAAACGATGATGCTTGCAGGCAAAAGGGTTATGGCACTTTCGGTCTCATGATCAAGAAGATTCAGATGACGAAGAATTTTTTCCCATTTACGGCTAAGGGAGGCTTGCAGGTCGTAAAAAGTGTGATTATTGAGGGTAAAAAGCTGCCACTCTTTTGGGACGAGGAGGGTTAGTAAATAGTGATATAAAATCTGTTGAGCGGTAGAAATACCCAAAATGCCGAAAATCTGGGAAAGTTCATGGACTTCATTGCGAAAGCCATAAATGGGACGATTTACAAGCGTTTTAAGATAAAGCTTGAGTGCGGGATCTTCTTCGGCACATTTGGCAGCTTTGACTAAGTCCCCCTGGCGAACGAATTGAAGGGTTTCTCGAACAACCGTCGGTGCTGGGGGGATGTTGAGAATGTAATGGGTAATTTGCTCAGGTGTAACCACGGTTCATCTTTCTGTAATGTTAATTAGAACTAATTGTAATGGCGGATAGATTAAAGGTGCCTTTAAAGTGCTCAACTCATTGCTTAAGGTAATCTTTGGGTTGTATAAGATAAAATTCGCAACTAAAATTTACGCAAGGAGCCTCAAAATGGCAAGAAAATGTGCTATTAGCGGTAAAGGCCCAATGAGCGGAAACAATGTTTCTCACGCGAAAAATAGAACTAAGCGTCGTTTTTTACCAAACCTTCGTACTGTTCGCGTAACGCTTGAAGACGGTACTACCAAAAAACTTCGAATCGCTGCATCTGAACTTCGCACGTTGAAAAAAGATTCGTAAACATCCCCTGAAGGGTCTGTGTTGAATCTTCTTCAAAAGATACAGAAATTTCTAAACTGGGAGCCTTCTCCCAAGCCTGACATCACTTTAGGTGCTGAGCTTTACTCCCAATTTTTACCTTTTCGTCTTCCTCTAATTCTTCTTCAACTGTGTATGATTGTTGGTACAGTCGGTTATATTGTCATTGAAGACTATACTCTGATTGATGGATTGTTTCAGACGGGTTATACCATAACATCTGTTGGTTTTGGGGCCCTGAAAGAAGGTGAATTTTCGGATTGGGGTAAGCTTTTTACTATTACTCTCATTATTTTTGGTTCTGCACTTTTTACGTTTGTTATTTTAATTTCTGTTGATATTATCAATCAAGGTGAACTGAAGCGAATACTTAAGGAGCGAAAAATGTTGTACAAAATTGCCCGTCTCAAAAAACATTTTGTTATTTGTTACCATAATGAATACGCGATACAGGTGACGAAACAGTTACGCGCCAATCAGATACCTTTTGTTGTCATCGATTCTAGACCTGATATGGAAGAGTTGGCTAAAAAATACAAATACCCTTATTACATCCAAGCTGAACCTCATACGGAAGAGGCGATGCTTAAAGCGCATATGAGTTCGGCAAAAGGACTTGTAACCCTATCGAGTTCAATGTCCGATAATATTGCGTTGATTGCATCGGTACGATTATTTGAAAAAGAGCATCGTATGCCGAGTGCGTATTATGTTATCAGTGCGGCTGAGGATGTCAATGACATTGATAAGCTTAAAAAGTTGGGTGCCGATACGGTGGTTTCCCCGACCAAACTGACGGCACAACGCATTACTGCCATGGCAGCGCGTCCTGATATGGAGAATCTGTTAGAACAGTTTTTATACAAAAGCGACACACCGCTCGATATGGAAGAGATATATGTTCCTAAAACGAGTTGGATGGTACTAAAAAAACTCAAAGAGACCCATTTACGCGATATTGCCAACGTATCGGTGATCGGGATTACCAAAAAAGACGGAAAACTCGTTCCAATGCCTAAAGGGGATACTTTGGTAATGAGTGAGTCTAAATTACTCGTGATCGGAACCCAAAAAGGGATTTTATTTACAAAACAATTAGTTAAAAAACAGGAGAAGCCGGAGGAGCTCAAATATGTATAAACTAAACATGATTGAGGGTGGTGTGTGCGCGGCTAATGGCTTTTTTGCCGATGGAATCCACATCGGATTAAAAAAAGAGTTTGCCAAAGATTTGGCATTCATCTATTCCGAAAAACCATGCGCTATCGCCTCGGTATTTACAACCAATAAAATGACGGCGGCACCGATTCGTCATTTCCGTGCGCAAGGGGAATTTGAGGGAAATTTTGTCCTTATCAATGCAAAAAATGCCAATGCGATGACGGGTCGAGCCGGTATCGATGATATTGATGAAGTGCTTGATGCCCTAAAAATCAAATTTCCACAGATCAAAAATCCGGTGATGAGTTCAACCGGAGTGATCGGTGTTCGATTGCCGAAAGCTAAGATCATCGAGGGAGGGAAAAATTTTGACCTCTCTCATCGCGAGGGTATCAACGCCTCTGAAGCAATTATGACAACCGATACTTTTGCTAAGCGTATCGCGTATGAAGTGCGTCTTGAGGATGGAACATCATTTCGAATCGGTGCGATGGCCAAGGGTGCTGGGATGATCAATCCTGCGATGGCAACGATGCTCTGTTTCATTACAACCGATGCGACCGTCGATAAAGCTACCATGCAAAATATCCTTGATGAGTGTGTCCACACCACCTTTAATGCGGCAAGTGTCGATGGGGATACTTCGACAAACGATACGGTTTTGGTGATGGCAAACGGTGAGAGCGGAGTGTTTCATCACGAAGCGTTCAAAGAAGCGTTAGAGTCTATCATGCTCTTTTTAGCCAAAGAGATGGTGCGTGATGGTGAGGGTGCTACAAAGCTCGTTACCTACAAAGTGACTGGTGCGATCAATCATAAAGAGGCAGAAATTGCTGCAAAAGCACTGAGTAATTCACTCCTCGTTAAAACAGCACTTTTTGGGCAAGATCCTAACTGGGGACGTATCGCTTCAACGGTGGGAGCCAGTGGAATCATGTGCGATGAAGCATTCTTGAGTATCTGGTTTGATGAGGTTTGTGTTTACAAAAAAGGTGAGCTGTTGTTTGATGAAAAACTCGAACCGTTTGCTGCGGCTGTGATGCAAAAGCCTGCCTTTACGATCCACTGCGATATCGGATTACAAGACGGTGAATTTACCGCATACGGATGTGACTTGGGGCACGAATACGTCAACATTAACGCGGACTACAGAACCTAAAACCTTTCGTCATTCCGTACTTGATACGGAATCTAAGATCCTGAATCAAGTTCAGGATGACAATGTATTATCTCACCCTAAGTCTCCTCTTGCTATAATCGCGATAATTTAAGCCCTACAGGATAACTTTAATGCGCGGATATAAAATTTTCAGTGGTTCAGCGTGTACCGAGTTTGCAGCGGAAGTGTGTCGAACCCTTGATGTTCCCCTCTCCAAAGCTTCAGTCAAGCGTTTTAGTGACGGAGAGATTAACGTTCAAATCTCTGAAAGCGTTCGCGGACGCGATGTTTTTATCATCCAATCTACCGGTGCTCCATCGAATGATAATTTGATGGAATTGTTGATTATGACCGATGCATTACGCCGTTCATCTGCTAGTTCCATCACGGCGGTTGTCCCTTACTTCGGGTATGCAAGACAAGATCGTAAAGCGGCTCCTCGTGTTCCGATTACCGCGAAACTCGTTGCCGATATGTTTGAAACAGCGGGGATTGACCGTGTGGTTACGATCGATTTGCATGCGGGTCAAATCCAAGGTTTCTTTGATATTCCGGTTGACAACCTTTATGGTGCTATTATTTTTGAAGAGTACATTCGTTCTAAAAATCTCCCGAATCCGGTAATCGCTTCTCCGGACATCGGCGGGGTTACACGTGCCCGTTATTTCGCTGAAAAACTGGGGCTTGAGATGGTTATCGTTGATAAACGTCGTGAAAAAGCGAACGAATCTGAAGTTATGAATATTATCGGTGATGTTGTGGGTAAAGACATCATTATGATCGATGATATGGTCGATACCGCAGGGACAATGGTGAAAGCGGCAGCGGCACTCAAAAAGCGTGGTGCAACGTCAGTTATGGCATGTGCAACACACGGTGTTTTGAGTGGAAATGCGTATGAAAACCTGAACAACGGCGAGCTTGACGAATTGGTGATCTCAAACACTCTTGTCCTAAGCGGACATAGTGATAAAATTAAAGTATTGAGTGTTGCCCCTTTGTTTGCCGAAGTTATCCGTCGTGTTTATCACAACGAGAGCGTTAACAGTTTGTTTTCATAATTAGGATCGACCAAGGAACAAAGTCCCTTGGTCTACGCTAGAGCCGCTTGGGCTACTAAAGCTTGCCTCGCAAGGAGGCAGAAAATAAGCAGGGATTTATATTTTGGACAATATCCGCAATTTCTCTATTATCGCCCATATCGATCATGGGAAAAGTACGTTAGCTGATCGCATTATTCAAGAATGCGGAGCGGTAAGTGATCGTGAACTCTCAAAACAGATGATGGACACCATGGACATCGAGCAAGAGCGGGGAATTACGATCAAAGCTCAAAGCGTCCGGTTGGATTATGTCAAAGACGGCCAGCACTATATCCTCAATCTCATTGATACTCCGGGCCACGTCGATTTTAGCTATGAAGTTTCGAAATCACTCGCATCGAGTGACGGTGCCCTTCTCATCGTTGATGCGGCGCAAGGGGTTGAAGCACAAACGATTGCCAATGTCTACATGGCGATGGAAAATAATCTCACCCTCATCCCTGTTATCAACAAAATCGATCTTCCCGCCGCAGAACCGGAACGGGTTGCCGAAGAGATTGAAACAACCATCGGAATCGATGCGACGGATGCGATTATGATATCGGCGAAAACGGGTGTGGGTATCCGTACCCTTATTGACGCGATTGTTGAGCGTATCCCGGCACCCGTGGGTGATCCTGGTGCTACGACCAAAGCGATCATTTATGATTCATGGTTTGATGCGTATCAAGGGGCAATGGCACTGGTAAGGGTGTTTGATGGTGAGATCAAGATGGGTCAGATGATTAAACTGATGCACAATGATGAAAACCATCAAGTGTTGGAATTGATGTATCCTCACCCGCTTCGTCGTCAAAAAACGCAAGCGATCAAAGCTGGAGAGATCGGAATTGTGATCTTGGGAGTTAAAGAGGTAGGCTCTATCCGAGTCGGCGATACGATCACTGATGCTCGCAATCCTACAAAAGAGCCTGTGGGCGAATATGCTCCGGCTAAGCCGTTTGTCTTTGCAGGGCTCTATCCTATCGATACGGATGAATTTGAAGCAGTGCGTGATGCCCTCGATAAACTCAAACTCAACGATAGTTCCCTCAGCTATGAGCCGGAAACTTCAGTTGCGCTAGGATTTGGATTCCGCGTTGGGTTTTTGGGGATGCTTCATATGGAGGTTGTCAAAGAGCGGTTGGAACGGGAGTTTAATCTCGATCTCATTGCAACTGCTCCATCCGTTATCTATAAAGTTTATAAGACCGATGGAACGATGGTCGAAGTTCAAAATCCGAGTGAACTTCCTGAACCGCAAAACATTGAAAAAATCGAAGAGCCGTACGTTCGTGCAACGGTGATCGTTCCGACCGATTATTTGGGGAATGTGATTACCCTTTTAACCAACAAGCGGGGAATGCAAGAGAAGATGGAGTATCTGAACGAGACACGTGTCATGCTCATCTACGTTATGCCGATGAACGAAATCGTCGTCGATTTTTACGATAAACTCAAATCAACCTCTAAAGGGTATGCGAGTTTCGACTACGATCCTATTGAATTTCGTCAGGGTGATTTGGTCAAACTCGATGTCCGTGTGGCAGGAGATGTAGTAGATGCTCTCAGCGTTATCGTTCCAAGAACCTCTGCGGATACACGCGGTCGTGCGTTAGTCACAAACATGAAAGAGATCGTTCCGCGTCAGCTTTTCGAAGTAGCGATTCAAGCGAGTATCGGCAATCGTGTAATCGCGCGTGAAACGGTCAAATCGATGGGTAAAAATGTTACCGCCAAATGTTACGGCGGGGATATTTCCCGTAAACGTAAACTCCTCGACAAACAAAAAGAGGGTAAAAAACGGATGAAAGCGATCGGGAAGGTTCAACTTCCCCAAGAGGCATTTATGTCCGTTCTCAAAATGGACTAGGCATGCGCTGTATGATGTGCGAGCGGCTTAGCTTCTCACATATCTGCTCCACATGTCAAGAATCACTCCTCACACCGACACTCCATAAACGTAAAATTCTTGGGAATATCCCTGTTTACTCCTTTTTTCCTTACAACGATATCGAACCTTTGCTTCTCACTAAACATACTGATGTCGGATACTACATTTATACGATTTTAGCTAAGCGATCATTGTGTGCTTTTGCCTCCGAATGGCAGTATGAGAACTCTGTTGCCTCCATCGGTATCGACGATCATGTACTAAGCGGCTACTCACATACGGCGGTTTTAAATAAGGTTTTAAAATCTCCTAATATTACGCCATATTATGGAAAGCTTCGTGCTTCTCAACACTATAAGTATGCGGGAAAGAGTGTTGAAGAGCGCCTTATGAATCCTCGACAATTCCAGTATAAACCTTTTGCGGAAAATGAGGTCATTTTGGTTGATGATATCGTTACAACGGGGACGACATTGAGCGAAGCCTCTGAGGTACTTCATTCACAGGGGAAGAAAGTGATTCTCTGCCTCACTCTAACTGATGCGGAGAATAAGTAATTATTGCTCCATCGGGATAGAAATATAAAAACAGCTCCCTTTTTCGAGTGTGCTGGTAACCCAAATTTTCCCATGATGCGCTTGCACCATCTCCTTGACTATAGCTAATCCCAATCCGGTTCCTTTAATAGCATTTTTGGAAGAACCTTCAATCTGAGAGAAGGGGTCGAAAATAGTCTCTATATGTTCGGGTGCGATTCCTATCCCTTGGTCACAAATACTAAAAAGGTGATCATTATTACCTTCATAGGTTAGGGTAACGGATGAATTATCAGGAGAAAATTTGATGGCATTACTCAAAATATTAATCAAAATTTGTTGAATCATTTTACGATCACCGTTCATCGATTTGGAATCTACATTAGGGAATGTTAAAAGAATATGACGTTTTTCGGCGAGAGACTCACTTATAATTGCGACATCTCTAAAAATTTCAGATAGCATGAAAGTAGTCCGATTTAGTTCCATTTTTCCTGCTTTCATCTTTGAAAAATCAAGAATAGTATTGACTAAATCCAAAAGATGTTTTCCAGAGATAAAGATTTTATCAATGTACGTTTTAAATTCATTGGGGGTATCTGTTCGTTTGGTCAAAATTTGAGAAAAACCGATGATCGCATTTAGCGGGGTTCGTAGCTCATGGCTCATAGTGGCAAAAAAAGCGTCTTTTGCAATTGCAGCTTGGCGGGCTTCTTCAAGAGCATTTATAAGTTCTGTTTGAAATTTTTCTTTTTCAATGATCTCTTGCAATAAGTTTTCATTGAGATGTTGCGTGTAGTATTTTTCATCCTCCAAATGTTTGACTAACTCTTGTTGTTCGAGTTGTAAGAGGATGACATCGGTAAAATTGGCATGAAATCTTTTACTCGATAGGATCATCATAATCGAAAAAAGGAGAAGCGCCGCCCCTACCATCCATGATGTCTCATTGGAGGTATCCAGCATAAAATGCAAGGCATAAGGACCGATAACTAATAAATTGTAAAAGGTATAGCTTTCCGGCCGATACGAGCTTGAGCCAACGCCCCCTGCTACCATTCCCCCTACAATAATAATCAGCATCATCATATGGACAGAAGAATCCGGAAGCAGATAAAAAACACTTGATCCCCAAATGATTCCAGAAGCGACAATACCGCTCATGTAGATTCGGTACGCAAAGATAGTAGAGTCACTCTTGAGCCATGAAGCAAAACGGAAATAACTGAACAATCGAAAGATTAAAATGGCCGTGTTTAGCAGAATCCACACTATTAACGTAGTACTAGAGAATTGATCTTGAAGAATTAAAGCAATAATAACAGTATTGAAAAGTGTTGCGATTAAAGCGATAGGTAGAGCACGGTAAAGAGCGTCTACTTCTTTTGAAAATATATTATTTTGCACGAAAAATCCATCTGTCTCGGATAAAACTGATTATAGAAGAGAACTCCTTTAATCGAGTATAAAAGGATTCGATAATAGTCGTGGATAATGGAGTCAATTTTATTTTAATTTAGGTTAATCGATTTACAATATAGAAATTACATCATATCTGAAAATCTTATAGAACATAAGTTGCATAGGCACTCAGATACTATTCGGAAGGATACCTTATGGGAAAAATGGAAGGTTTGCGTAAAACAGTTGTCGGAATTTTCTTGGGTATGCTCAGCGCTTCTCTCTATGCTACAGTAGAAGTGGAGACAGAGAAACTCGATAATTTGGCTAAAAACAGACGTGTGGCAGTGGTCAATTTCGCAGTGGAATACCAAACAAAGATTGTGAAATCATCCAGCAACTTCGGGAGTTTTTCAAGTTCTACGGTAGAGTTTAATCTCGATGGAGTCTCTAAAGCGGCG
>JBFYRD010000157.1:0-2875 GCA_041302405.1 Sulfuricurvum sp. | reverse complement strand
GCACTTAAAATGTTTACAAAAGGTAAGATCGTATTGCCATGGAATATGCCAAAAGCAGATAAATTAGATGAGATCAAAAAATTAATCAAATCATCATCAACAGTAAAGTTTTAGGGAGTACTCAATGGAAAAATTAAAATACGCACTCTTTACCGGCTGTACAGCAAAAGAGAGTACGCCAGAGCAAATGATGTCTACCCTCGCTGTGGCCGACAAACTAGGAATTGAGCTTGTAGAATTGACGGAAGCCTCATGTTGCGGAGCATCACACCTACAAGATTATGATGACTTTCTTTCACTTGTACTCAATGCACGTAACATTGCTTATGCTGAAAAGCATGGACTGACCATGGTCACCATTTGTAATACTTGCCAGCTCAATACAGCGATGACTAAACACCGTCTTGATCACAATGCAGAGCTTAAAGCAAAAGTGAACGCAAAACTCGCAGAAGTAGGATTGGAGTACAAAGGTACTTCCCAAATCACCCACTTCTTATACGCTATCATCGATGATTTTGGTCTCGATAAGATCAAAGAGATGGTCGTAAAACCACTAAGCCAATTCAATATTGCGCCATTTTACGGCTGTCACAATATTCGCCCTTCTGAGCTTCAAAATGAAACCCATAAAGGTCACGAAAATGCGTACAAACCAACTTCACTTGATGATCTTATCATCGCGTGTGGTGGAGCTAGTGTGGATTATGAAGAGAAAAATAAATGTTGCGGTTTCCATGCTGAACTTCAAGCACCTCGTACCGCAGCAATTTTAACCGGTAATGCAGTTGCAGGGGCAATGGATGCGAATGCGGATTGGATGGTAACCCCATGTCCGCTTTGTCACCTCAAACTCGACACTCAAACGCACCATGCTTCCGTTGCTATCGGTCGTGACGTTTCACTTCCGGTTCTTCATATGCAGCAAATGATAGGTTTAGCGCTTGGTTGTAGTGCCGAAGAGCTAGGTCTCAAACACCACGTCACTAAAGTCGATTTCATCTAATCTCTCCCATGAGGAGAGTTTTTCTCCTCACCTCCTAACTACCTTTATTGCGAGAAAATCACCACGCTGTAAGCGCCGATAGAAACCGATGCATAACAGGGAAGCCCGTCGCACTCCCCTTGGTCGGTAAGAATATCGGTACTAAGATAGTTCCCAAAATCATCGTTATACCCTTCCCAATCGCTGTTAAAACGGAGTTTCCAAGCTCCTTGAGCTGGAAATCCGATGACGTAATTTTCTTCTGCTTCATGTGAGAAGTTGGCAACAACCACAACGTCGTCTGATACACCGCCCACGTCCCAACGGTGAAAAGCAATCACCTTGCGTTCATTGTTCATGTGATAAACCTGAGTATACTGCCCACATAAACCGCGTGTGAACCCACCATGGTTAGATCGCAGTCGTATGAGGTCCCGATACAGACGAACAATACCGTGAAACTCATCACATCGATCCCAATCAACGGGAACTGTGTCACGAAACCAGCCCCCTTCCAGAAATTCTTGGCCCTGAAAAAGCATTGGGATACCGGGGGAAGTAAAGACCATTGCAGCAGCCAGCGTAGAACGCTTCCGTGCATACCACCCTTTAGGATCATTCGGATTAATTTCTTGCGGTACACGAGCATGACCGTTTGCTACCTCATCATGCGATTCGCTGTAGATAACGCGCTCAAATGCATCATCATTATAACGGTATAAAATGGCATCACGAATAGTGTCGAGTGATCGCTGATCATCTTGAGGTGTTACGACCGCTTGACGTATTGGATGGACAAACATAGCATCCCACTGAGCGGCAAATCCCGCTCCCCCTGCTCCAACCTCTTTGGTGAGCCACGTATTGTTTTGAAGATCCTCAGCGATCGAAATTCGACCGGGAAATTTCTCTGCTATTTCACTATTGATCCACTGCAGCAGACTCCATCCATCAGGAAGATCCTGGGCTTCTAAACCGTTGAGAGTGCGAATAAACTGGGTGCAGTCGAAGCGAATTCCATCCAAATGGTATTCTTCAAGCCACATCATGATGTTGTCTATAAGATACTGACGTACTTCGCCACGCCCGTAATCGGGTCTGGTTTCTCCCCATGGCGTACTACCTCTATCGTCATTGTAAAAATAGATTCCGCCGCGACCGTTTTCACTCCAACCGTCAAACTGCCATAGATCAAGATCACTGGGACCAAGGTGGTTGTATACAACGTCCAATATAACCGCAATACCGGATTGATGGGCGCGCTTAACAAACTGCTTAAATGCCAATGGACCGCCGTAATCGCTCTCTACCGAAAAAATATGGGCGGGGTTATACCCCCATGAACTTTCTCCCGGAAACTCGCCTACCGGCATAATCTGTATCGCATTGATACCGAGTTTTTTCAAATGCTCAAGGCGCGAAGATACCGATGAAAACTCACCCTTATGGCTAACATTTTCTTGATCATTGAACGTCCCCACATGCAGTTCGTAGATGACAAGTTCATTCCACGGTACGATCCTAAAATCATCACCATCCCAGTCAAAGCGTGTATCGTGAACGACGGCGTTGCCGATTGAGTATGTCACTACACGGGCATATTGATAAATTCGCTAGAACTCACCGTTTTCAGTAGAGAGGAAAAATAGATACTCATATCCAGTTTTTGCCTCAGCAATATCTAGATACCAATCGCCCTGGTCCTCAGAGTGCATCGGGTGTTTAACGGAGTCCCATTCGTTAAAAGATCCGATAACCGATACTTTTTGTGCATGAGGTGCCCACACACGAAAGGCAACTCCCCCATGGTGCAGAATCGCTCCCATCCCTTTTGTTTTAGTTTCATTGCTCATGATATAATTTATCTTTTGTGCTCATAGACTTATTGTA
>JBFYRD010000156.1:0-8381 GCA_041302405.1 Sulfuricurvum sp. | reverse complement strand
GTGTCGCCACTATCGATAGCCGTTTTGCGACCCACTTCGTCGATCATGATCTCAAACCCGGAAGCGAGTATCAATACCGTTTTGCCACGATCACAAAAGAAGGAAGCGAATCGGTAGCCAGTGAAACAACCCTTGTAGCAACACAGCCGATGATCGCACCTGTAAGCTTTTTCCAATCGGTTGGAAATATGCCGCGCAGTGCCAAACTTCTCTGGCGTCCGCATCCAAACGGTAAAATCAACGGCTACATCATCGAGCGTCAAAATGCAACAGACCAAAAATGGGAAACAGTGGCTACCATTACGGGACGCTTGAATGCCGAATTCATCGACCGTGATCTTAAAGATGCGCAAGTCTATTTTTACCGTATCAAAGCAACAACGTTTGATAAACTCGCAACCGATCCGAGCGAAACAACCAAAGTTGTAACCAAACCGCTTCCTCCGGAGATCAAAAACATCACTTCGACCAACAATCTCCCTCGTGCCATAACCCTCACATGGGAACCAAATACGATTAGCGATTTGAGCCATTACAATATTTATCGCTCTGCGAATCCAAACGGCTCATTTGAGTACCATGTGAAACTCGAAGCCACCAATTTTACAGACACAATCACTGAAGATGGGAAATTCTATTTTTACAAAATCACTGCTGTCGATAAAGATGGTTTAGAGAGTTCTATCTCACCTGTGGCAACACAAGGTTCAACCCTCTCAAAACCGCAAACTCCGATTGCTTATGAGGGGAAAATCATCAATAAAGCGGCAGAACTTCAATGGCAGAATAACGATCCAAGAGCGGTCTCCTACACCGTGATCAAAACAACCAAAAAAAGCTGGATCAGCCGCGAAAGTGTCGATATCAACAACATCACAGGAACCACGTTCCGTGACTCTGATATCAAAGCCGATACAGGATATCTTTATGAGATTGTAAGTGTCGATAAAGACGGTATCCGGTCTCTCCCGACACAGGCTATCGAACTTAGTTACGAGGCTAAATAACGTATGCCGCATTTACATATCGAATCCTTTAAACCTCTGGCATTACCACTAAAGTGCGGTGATGTTGAGTTCCTTTTTCAAGCCGATTATACAGATAAGCATGGCGGGGCACTCATTGCAACACGCTATAAAAACCGAGAATTCTTTTTGACACATAAAAAAGGTGATACCAAAGAGCTTCTCAAAAGTGATAAGATTACTCGCCCTTCTCCTAACTTCTTGATCAAACACTCCCTTTTGGCCTATGCCGAATGTGCAGGATTGCATATCATCGATTCTAATGTCGACAATGCACCGGAAAATACCCATCTCAAAACCCATGATGCCCTTAAATCAATCTCCTATTTTGCTGAAAATTTTCCGCGTAATCGAGAAGTAAGAATCGAAATCGGGTTTGGTTCGGCTCGACACCTTCTCCATCAAGCCGCCGCCAATCCGAATGTTTTGTTTATCGGTCTCGAAATTCACAAACCCTCTATTGAGCAAGCACTTAAACAAATTGTTATTCAAAATCTCCAAAACATCATGATTCTCGATTACGATGCACGGATATTTTTGGAATTTGTCCCCTCTAATATCGTAAGTAGAATTTATGTCCATTTTCCGGTTCCATGGGATAAAAAGCCTCATCGACGGGTAATTTCAGAAAGCTTTTTAAAAGAATCTGAACGGGTTCTTTGTGTTGGGGGAAGACTCGAACTCCGCACCGACAGCGAAAACTATTACCGATTTGCACTGGAAACCTTTAGCACTCCGCGCCAAAGCTGTTTTGATGTCCGTAAAAACCAAGAGATCGCCATCGTCAGCAAATACGAAGATCGCTGGAAAAAAATGGAAAAAAATATTTATGACGTCACCTTTACCTGTGAGGTTGAGTCTCCTGAGGCTGATGCCATCGGTGATTTTTCTTTTTCATCAACTCCTATCACCAAAGCGGCAATTGAGGCTCTTTCACGAGATACCTATAAACGCGAATGGGGATTTATCCATGTAGAGCGAAAATTCACGATTGGAGAAGAGGGAGCAATGATACGTCTGGCCATGGGGAGTTTCGATCGACCCGAGAGTAATTATGTCATCATTGAAAAAGGGATCGCCCGTTATTTTCCATCCCTTCCGGTTCGCTCTAACGCAAACCTCAAGGCTCACATCTTATTAGACGAGTTGCTTCATGGATAAAGTTATTATTGCAGAAAACCTCTCTTTGTCCTACAAAGAGTTTGAAACGATCATTTCTAAGGCCAACTTCTCAATTGATGCAGGAAGTTTCGTATTTATCACCGGAGCAAGCGGAAGCGGTAAGTCAACCCTTTTGAAATCTTTTTACGGTGCCATAGAGCCTCGTGCAGGTCAGCTTATGGTTGGAGGGGTCAAGATGCAGAAAATTTCCACCTCCAAACTGAATTTCCTGCGACGCCATATCGGTGTCGTTTTCCAAGATTATAAGCTGATCAAAGAGTGGACCATAGAAAAAAATGTCATGCTCCCCCTTATCATCTCAGGATACACAAAAGATGTCAGCAGCGCACAAGTACAAAAACTGCTCGGTCACGTGAAACTGATCCATCAATCCGGCAAATATCCTCCTGAGCTCTCAGGAGGAGAACAGCAGCGTGTAGCTATGGCACGAGCACTTGCTCATAATCCGATTTTAATTCTCGCGGATGAGCCGACGGGAAATTTGGATGAGTACTCGTCCCAAGTGATATGGAATTTATTAGAGGGGGCAAATACGCAACTCAAAACGACCGTTATTGTCGTTACCCACAATATCCCCTCTACCATTACGATTCCATACAAACACTACCATATCGAGATGGGGAATATTCATGAAGTCTCTTAAAAATCACATATCACTCATTATTGCCCTTTTTACCGTTTTATTTTCGGTTCAAATTTATGTCGCCGTTGATCGTACCATTGCCGCGTATGAAGAGCGTCTTAAAAATGACTACTCGATTATCGTTGTCGCGAACAAAACACTCACTCCTACAGAGTTCAAGGCGATGGATTCGATTATCGAGCGCAGTGATGTTATCGCAACGGATCAAGTATTAAAACGGCTAGAAGGTGAAATGAGCAAAAAAAATCTTGATTTGTTAAAACTCACCCTACCGAAATTTTATCGAATCTATTTAAGCCGCTTCCCGACCCCCTATGAAATTGAAAAACTTCAAAAAAGACTTCAAAAGCACGCCGCAATTGAAAGAGTAGAAGGGTATGCCCAAAGCCACGATACGGTTTACAAATTGATGCTTTTATTCAAAGACGTGGTTCAAATATTCTCAATCTCCATCGCAGCAGTAACCTCATTGCTCATCCTTAAAGAGATGCGTTTATGGCAGTTCCAACATGCCGATCGTATGTCCATTATGGCCCTTTTTGGTGCACCCGTATGGCTCCGTTCAGCGGTCTTGTTCCGCCTTGCCATCGTTGATGCGATTATTGCAACCATTGTCCTTTGTATCGCCTTTTTTGCCATTGAGCAATACGGATGGATGGATCTGCTCTTACGCACCGTAGGGATCAGTATCGACTTGTTTGATTATGTCAATGATGCGATTCGCTCACTTCTGATTGCACTGGGTGTCTCTATTATCCTGACACTCACCATCGTCATCGGAAGCAGTGAAGAGGAATAGATGAATATACCTCTTTCACTGCTTCTTATCACCCTGCTTGGTACCTCGGTGTATTCGGCTAAAATCGATGATAAAATACAAAACACATCGAAACAACTCAATGAAACTAAACAAACATTTTCAAGCTTGAATGCTAAATTAGAAGCAACCGCTTCCAAAATTATGCAGCAAAAACAAGTGATCGGAACGCAGCAACAAAAAATTTCCACCCTTGTTGAAGAGCTTAAATCCAAAGAGAGTGTTTACCTCTCCAATAAAAATACCCTAAAAGGGCTAGAGACCCAACAAACCCTTTTGACTAAGACACAAAACGACATCGAACAGCGTCTTGTCTTTGCAATTGCACGTAACACCTCTATCTCTTTGCTTATTAATGATGACAGAGCAAAAGAGGCGGATGCTATCATTACCGAAGAGGCACTCAAACTCCATCTCAAACAGATTAATGAAGACATCAAACAGCTCAACACCCTTTTCGTCGAAAACAACGCACGAATCGCAGGGCTCTCAACCCAAACCACGGTGTTGAAAAAATCGATTGCGATTATCGATCAGGAAAAAAACAAAGTTCTTGAAACCAAAAAAGCGAATGAAAAAGCGATTGCCGCTCTCGAAAAAGAGAAAGATCAGTATAAAAAATCACTCAACAAAATTCTCAGTCAACAACGATCACTCCAAAAAACACTTGCCAGTTTGAACATCATCAAACGTGAGTCATTGAAACCGAAAAAAGCTCCTCCACCGCTCGTAGCACAAAAAGCAGGTTCTAAGCCGGTACCGGCAAATGTCAAACAAGCGATAGCCGATTATCGCCCCTCGAATGTTGCCGGTTATTCAGGAGAGCGAACGATCTCTCCACTGGATGGTTACGTCGTTACCAAACGTTTTGGTCCTTACACCGATCCGGTCTATGGGATAAAAATCTTTAATGACTCGGTATCACTGCGACCAACAGAGGCTGATGCCAAAGTTAAATCAGTATTTAACGGAAAAGTAATCTTGGCAAAACCTACGGCTATGCTTGAGAATGTAGTCATTATTGAGCATGATAACGGTTTACACACGATCTATGCTCACTTGGATAAAATTGCCCCTACGGTTGAAGTAGGCAAGCGGCTGAAACAAGGTTCAATTATTGGACGTGCAGGACGTGAGTTGATGTTCCAAGTAACTCAGCGTAATGCTCATATCGATCCGATGCAGGTGATTCGCTAAGAATCGTCCTCGTTCGTGGTTAGTTCATCAAACAATGAACCCTACCGGTAGAACGAGATAAATGTCATCAAAATGGCCAGACGGCTCCCACCATTTTACTCGCCCATCCTTGATTAACTGAACGATCAATATCTCCCTCATTAGCATACAATATTTTCGCATCCGAAATTTTTGAAGAATTAATTTGGTTGTTTTGGTCGATATCATACGGTCGGATCACTCCGCTAAGTTGCATGATCTGTTTTTGATCATCCACCATAATCTCGCGTCTTCCTGTGATAAAATAATTACCGTTTGCCATCACTTTTACGATTCGTGCCGATACTGTTGTTGTGAACGTAGCATTTTTAGTGGAAGATCCCGAACCAGAGTAATCAGACGATGAGCCGGCACTAAATCCGATATTAGCAAGCCCGTTTAATTTATTCACCGCAGAATTTACTGCAGAGTTTTGTCCGGTTGAGCTAAATAACCCCCCATTTAATCCAAGAGTATCAGCTTCTGTTAGCGCTTTGCTCGCTTGATTTGAACTTCTTGCCGTTTCTGAGATCACCACCGTTACGATATCATTTACGTGCATTGCTTTGTGATCAGAAAACAAAGGACTGTCCCCTTGACCAAACAAGCTGCCCCGTGCTACAAACGTATTCTCCTCTTCACGTGATGGCATCTCTTCAACGTATTTAGGTGGGGTAAATGCAATTTCAGGTTCCGTCATACGAGCGCTACATCCACTTATAAAAAACATTACTAAAATCAATAAAAATTTGGTGTAAATCATTATGTTTTTCTCTTTGCTCTGGAATATTTAGATATAATTAAGCAAATATAGTTCCAAGGAATCCATGATGAGTTTAAAAGAACAAATAAGTAACGATATCAAAACCGCTATGAAAGAGAAAAATGCTTCATTACGTGATGCGCTTCGTCTTCTTAGCAGTGCAATGAAACAAATCGAAGTGGATGAGCGCAAAGATCTTAGTGATGATGACATTATCAAAATCATCCAAAAGCAAGTAAAACAACGTCAAGATGCAATGAATCAATACCGTGATGCGGGACGTGAAGATCTCTACGAAAAAGAGGCTGCAGAAGCGGCTATATTTGAAACCTATTTACCTCAGCAACTCAATGATGAAGAGCTTGAAACTGCTATCAAAGCAATCATCGTCGAAACAGGTGCTGAGAGCATGAAAGATATCGGTCGTGTTATGGGTGCGGCTTCTAAAGCTCTCGGTGCCCAAGCAGATGGAAAACGAATTAACGAATGTGCCAAAAAGATTTTGAGCTAAAAAAATGATTCAGTGGAAAAGCTATTTACCTCACATTCGATCGATTCTAGAGAAATTCGAGCAAGACACTCGAAATAGTGAGTGTTTCAGTAATAAAAGCGAATCCTTTTTCGATCTTAGTGCTCTACAAATTGAAAAATTAATTGCTATTTTTGAGTCGATAGAAACCGAACAAGAGAGCGAATCAATAGAAGATTATCTCTATTTTTGTATTCATAATGACATCCCCTATCTCTACGTTACCGGCGAATTGACCAAAGTAGCAAAAGCGCTTCTTTCTCTTCTGGCTAACGAACAGCGTTGTGGCGATATCTCTACTGCTGATCTCTATTTCAATCGAATTGAATTTTTAATTTCGCAAGCATATTACCGCCAATTTTTGCGAAAACTAGCAATCAAAAACCATATTCGGCTCTCTCACCTCTCCCATCTAATCGAAAAGCACCTCATGATTCATTACCAGCACCATCTCGAATGGATGTTAGTACTTATCTCGGAACTAGAAGGGACACCCCGCGAGGGGAGCCAATGTGAACTCAATCACAATAATTGCTCTTTTGGAAAATGGCTCCATAATCCAACCATACCTTATCTGTCGAGTACCAGTCATTTTACCGATATTCAAAATCTCCATATTTTATTGCATGAGCTTGCAACTACGGTTCTCGAAAACAATAATCAAGAAAATATTGATCATAAAAGCATGATTCAAATCTTACAACGTCTCGACTACACCTCTTTAGAAATCGGTAATGAAATTGCTATCATTAACGATATGTTGATTATCGGTGAATATACGAAAGATCCCCTTACCGGATTGCTTGGACGACGATTATTTGATAAAATCATGGTAAGTCAGATTGAAATTGCGAAAGCAACCGAAAGCGACTGTTCAATTATTATGTGCGATTTGGACCATTTCAAAGAGATTAATGACCGCTTTGGCCATCTAGCAGGAGACGAAGTCATTAAACATTTTGCAGCTCTTTTACAAAAAACACTCCGAAAATCGGATTTTATTTTTCGATTCGGCGGTGAAGAGTTTCTCGTCTTACTCCCTTCTACCACTCGACAAGAAGCTTTTATCTTAGCAAAAAATCTTTGCCTACTCGCTTCATCAGAAAATGTTACGTTTCAAGAAAACCAAATACACTTTACCGTTAGTATTGGCGTACATGGGATTGATACCACTGAACTTTCCTTTGTCACCAAAGAGACAATACAAAAATATGTGCATATCGTCGATTCACATCTCTATCTTGCTAAGAAAAACGGACGTAATCGCGTCGAATAAACGCGCTATTCTAACGATGCGATCCTAAAGGCAATTGAGTTTTGAAATATCAACGGATGAGAGTACTGACAGGTCAATACTCCCCCAACAGGAGCGATAATCTTCTCTAATTTTTTGCCGCTAAGCGCATCGGTAATACGCCCTAAAGTATCCCCTTTTTCAATTGCTGTTCCACAAGGAAGTAATGAATCAAAAATACCGGCATAAGACGCTTTTAGAATCGTAATGTTTTCCGGCTCGATTACATTGCTCGCGAAACCATCAAAAACCGGTAAATCCAACATCCCCCGCTTTGACATCAAACGAACCAACGCACTTTGAACTTCACTGCTGGCACTGTGATCAATGGAGCCGTTTTTACCAAATACAACCGAAAGGGCTTTGGTTCCCCATAACTGCCAATTGTACTGGAGCATAACCGTTTCTATCGGACTGTAGGGGCGATAATGAATAAAGCGCATCCCCAAATCACGTGCCGATTCCATATCTTCATAATCACTTTTAATGATTTTGACATACGGTAAGCACATCCCCTGATCACGACGCCCCTCTAAAATTACTCCGTAATCATATCCTTGAAGTGATTCGAAAAGTTTTGCCGCAATCCGCTGGGTCGTTTCTCCTTGTGCGTATCCAGGAAACATCATATTAATATCGGTTTTATCCAACGGCCAAAAGGTTTGTCCCATATTCAATGCATAGGTATTAACCGCAGGGATCACCAATATCTTTCCGCTAATTTTCCCCTCTTCCTCTCTTTGACGAAGATACTCAACCAAACGGGAAGCAACATAAAGCTGATTGATATGATCCCCACTCATCGCTCCGACGATTGCGATAGAGGGACCTTTGGAATTTTCTCCAAACAAAAACCCTTCGACGATTAAAGGTGCACGATTTGGAGATTTAAAATTAAGTATTTCGATCCGCT
>JBFYRD010000154.1:0-2881 GCA_041302405.1 Sulfuricurvum sp. | reverse complement strand
TAATCAACACTACTTTTTCCGTGATTTTCAGGTTCGTAAACTCAAAACGGCTGTGAAACTCTCTTCAACACTCCTCGATGAACTCTCTATCGAAAATGCGGGGGCAAAATCGCGGATGATCGCGCAGGTGAAAGAGCGCTACCGCGAACAGCTCGAAGCCATCGAGCGGCGATTCTCCCATGCAATAGAGCATCTAATCTCGTTTCTCGCCGTCGTCGATGTCTCTCTTAGTAGCGCGAAGTGCGCGAAGCAGTACCGATATGTGCGACCGATGATCATCCCCTCTGATAAAGCCTTTATCGAAACGGTAGGGCTTCGTCATCCCCTCATAGAGTCACGCGAAGAGAACGGAATTTTTATCCCTAATGATCTCTTTTTAGGTTCCGTAGATCAGCACACCTATGAGGAACACCCGAGCTTAGAAAACAGCGAGGATGTTAAAGGGGTGCTCCTCTATGGGATCAACTCCAGCGGGAAATCATCCCTTATGAAGAGTATCGGGCTCTCCGTCGTGATGGCGCAGGGAGGATTTTTCGTTCCATGTGCCATGATGCGATTTGCCCCCGTCGATAAGCTCCTCACCCGCATCGTCTCCAAAGACAATCTTTACAAAGGGCTTTCAACGTTCGCTGTGGAGATGTTGGAGTTGCGTAATATCTTTAACCGAGCGACGGAAAATACCTTGATCCTCGGGGATGAGATCAGCCACGGTACCGAAACCGAATCGGCTCTTGCAATCGTCGCAAGTGCAATACTAAAACTCCGTGAGATCGGAAGTATGTTTATCTTCGCCACCCATCTCCATCAGCTCTCATCCCTGCACGAGATTCAAAAGGCAAAAGAGATCGTATTGCTCCATCTAGGGGTCTATTACGATGAGGCAAGCGATAAACTGGTGTATGATCGTAAACTCAAAAGCGGGAGCGGCTCGACGCTGTATGGGTTGGAATTTGCCAAATCGCTCCACATGGATGAGACCTTTTTGAAAAAAGCGTATGAGATACGGGGGCGGATTACCGATAAAACCCACGAAGCATCGATGCTGAAACGGGAGAAAAAGAGCCGCTACAACAACAAACTCTTCCTTACCAAATGCGCACTGTGTGATGAAGCGGTCGATGAAGTACATCATATCGTACCTCAAGCCAATGCGGATGATGGGGGTTCTATCGGTCACTATGGGATGAATCACCGTTACAACCTCATTCCGCTGTGTTCTAAGCATCACCGATTGGTACACGAAGGGAAAATTGCGATTCATGGATTTGTGATGAGTGAAGAAGGGTTGAGGCTCAGTTACAGTGAGACAGCTGAAAAATAAAGTGGTATAATCATTAAAAAAGGAGAGGGAATGACAAGCGTACAATTGGTTCTAAACAAACGGTTTGAAAAAGCGCAGAAGCATTATGAAGCATTGCGTGATTATTGTCATTTGATCGAAAAACTCTCCTCCGTGAAAAAAATTTTTGACGTTGATGTTTTTGCGGTTATGATCCCTGAAGAAAAAGCGATTTTGGATGCTTATCTCAAACGGTTTGCGTCGTTGCAGGATTTTTTAGGTGCGAAGATATTTCCTCTTTTAATAGAAATCAGCGGTATGGGAATGGTTAAAATGTCCGAAGTGCTGTTTATGATGGAAAAAGAGGGGATTATCGATAGTTTTGATAACTGGATGGAGTTGCGCGAGATCCGAAACGAACTCGAACATGATTATCCCGATGAACTCCAAGAGGCACTGGATGATCTGAAATTGTGCGTCGATCATTTCGGACGGTTAGAGAGCTATTATCTAAATTCCAAAGCATTTGCGGAAAGATTCACCTTATGAGACTTCCAAAAACACTCAAATTCTCCATACTCAAAGCGATAGAGGAGTCTTTTGGGAATGTCGAAATCTATCTTTTTGGCAGCCGTGCTGATGATACGAAGCGTGGCGGCGATATCGATATTGCCATTAGAACCGATATGACACGTGAACATTTTCGTAAACACAAGATAGCATTTGTATCCTTATTGATGCGGATGGGGTTTGATTTGAAAATCGATTTGGTTCAGTACAATGACTCGATGGATGGACTGCTCAAAAGTGAGATTCAAAAGAAAGGGGTTAGATTACAATGAGTGTACTATTAGAATTTGCAATGTTTCCAACCAGTGATGAGTGCCGTAAAGGGTCGTCCGTATCGCATCAGGTAGCCAAAATTATTGATATGATCGATCAAAGCGGATTGTCGTATCAGCTCACCCCAATGGGTACGATTGTAGAGTGTGAGAGTGTGAAAGAGGCGCTTGGAGTCGTTGAGCGAGCGTATGAACAGTTGCAAGAGTGTGAACGGGTTTACTCAACCATCAAACTCGATATCCGTCAGGGCTCTTTAGGTCGGCTGAGCGGTAAGATTGCCTCGGTCGAGAAGCAGATAGGGCGCAGCGTTAAACACTGATCCCTGTAAGAACATTACGACGAACAACTAAGTTTCAAATTCGTATGTTCTTGAGGGGTAATCCCTGCATAACGCTCAAATTCTGGATGTTCATCATACGGATTTTGAGCGAGCATCAAAAGATCGTTTACAAGCGTAAAATCTCTCTTCTCAGCTTTATCGATCGCCTCTTGGAGGATATAGTTTTTTAGGATATACTTGGGATTGGTACGGAGCATACGTTGGTGACGTGCGTCTGTTGATGTCGTGTTAAGTGCTAAACGTACATCGTATCGATCACACCATTCGTTTAATTGGTTTGGTGCAAGGGTGAGTGAAAGCAATTCTTCACGATTTTGATCGTATCGGCTAAGATGACGAAAAAATGAGGTCATGTCGATGCGTCCGTTCTCCATGAGAGTAAATAAAGAGCGAAATAACTCGCTGTCATTCTCTTCTGG
>JBFYRD010000153.1:0-10417 GCA_041302405.1 Sulfuricurvum sp. | reverse complement strand
AGATCGGACGTACTCAAAAAAGCTATGAGGGGGCGATGAACAAACTTTCTACCGGAAAAGGGAATTTGATCCGTCGTGTGGAGTCGATGCGAAAATTGGGATTGAAGCCGAAGAAGATGTTGCCCTCGTCTATTACAGACGTCGATGACGAAGAGATTTTATAGATAATGTCAAGATTGATTGTCTACGGAGATATACACGGCTGTTTAGACGAATTCAAAAAACTTCGCGATCAAATCAACCCGCAAAAAAATGATATCGAAGTATGTGTCGGCGATATAATCACCAAAGGCACTCATTCCATAGAAACACTCCACTATATCCAAGAAAATGGGATTCTCTCTGTTCTTGGAAACCACGAAGATAAAATCATCCGTTATTTAAATCATCAAGAATCTCCTAAAAAGAATCCTATAGTTTTAAATGATGATGAGCAACAGATCGTTGATAACTTAGCGACCAAAGATAGGGAGTTTTTATACTCACTTCCTCTATTTTTACGTTTTGGTCAGATCACTGTAGTCCATGGTGGATTACAAAATTCTATGGTTTTAGAAAACCTTTCTAATCGCGAATCTCAAAAAGTGCTAAGACTTCGTTATTTAGATCAAGATGGTCATTTTATAGCTCATGGCGAGGAAACAGAAGATTCAACATTTTGGGCAGATGTTTATGATGGTAATCAAGGTTTTATTGTCTATGGGCATCAGTGGCTTGATGAACCAAAGATTAGTAAAAATGCTATTGGAATCGATACTGGATGTGTTTATGGTAAGAAGCTCAGTGCGGTAATGATTGATCCAAAGAGATCTGAACAATATGAAATATTTAGGGTCGATATGGATTCCCGATCTAGTCGGGAATGACGGAACTATAGGTGCGGAATCTTCACCTTTGAATTTAACAATGCTCCAATGAGTGCCATCATCGCGAGCACTCCCATCCATCCAAACGAAACATCCAGCCCTAACCACACAAGCCACACAATCCATAATAATATCGCACCCAGCGGTGTCGGAACGCCTGTAAAATGTTTCGCCACCTCTCCCGCATCGGTGTTGATGTTAAATTGGATAAGACGGCGTAGACCGCTGATGACGTAATAGATCGATACCATTGAGGCGATAACAAGTGCAATTCCAGAGAGATCGGTATAGACGGACTGGAAGATAAAGAATGTCGGGACGAGGACGAAGCTGAGAAAATCGGCGAAAGAGTCGAGTTGAACCCCGAATTCGTTAGAGAGTCCGTATTTACGAGCAATTTTTCCATCAAAGATATCGAACGCTCCCCCCATCCATGCGAGTATCGCGGCAATCATAAAATGATTTTGAGTAATAAAATAGGTCGCGAGTAAACCGCAGGTGATGTTTGCCATGGTGATGAGATTCGCCAGGTTAAAGTGACTGGTAGAACGCCATAAAAAGTGCATAGGTACTCCAAAATGATCTTATAGGTATGTTTTGAAATTATAGCCAATTACTCTGAAAGAGAATAATATAAGTAATGAAAAACATTATCATTATTAAGTATCTCCTAAGGAAATTATTGTTATGATAACTGATATCATTTAAAGCCACGCAATTTATTAAAGGATTATTACGAATGAAAGCACATCTCTCATTTGCTGCTTCAATTATTATTGCCGGATCACTTCACGCTACTGAATCGTTAGCGGCGATTAGTGTCGAAAGTCTCAGTGATACGATTGAAAAGCAGGGAAAAGTTAAAGATATCGTTGAAAAGACGGAAGTTATTACTAAAAAACAGATGGATAAACAGCAAGCAGTGACACTGATCGAGGCGATCGAAAAATCACCGGGGGTGGATGTCACGACAAACTGCTCAATGTGCGGAATCAAACGGGTTATGCTCAACGGTATGCGGGGTGAACATACCACGGTACTCGCCGATGGTGTACCGTTTCACTCAACGGTTTCGAGTTATTACGGGATGGACGCACTGGGGACGGGGGATGTTGAGAGTATCGAAATCGCCCGTGGAAGCGGTGCGAGTTTGACGGCACCCGAAGCGATCGGTGGGACGCTTAATATTGTCTCACGTCGTGCTAAGAAAAACGGGATGGAGTTTGACTTCGCCGCCGGAGAGCAAGGGTACCGCGTCGGTTCGTTTGTGGGTGAGGGGATCACCAACGATGGGAAAACCGGTGTGATCGTCTCTGGGATGTACAGCAACTACGATCAATACGACCGAGACAACAACGGGGTGAATGAAGCACCGAGTTTGGAAAATCAGATCATGTCGGTTAAAGTGACGCATGAACTCACCTCAAAAGATTTGATAGATGTGAAAGTGGGGCATAGTAAATCTGACGTATTCGGTGGACCGATGATGAGCGAATCAGATGTTTACGCTCTGTGGGGAGCATCAGGAACGGCAAATCCATCCTTTGTGGGGGGAGATGTCCGTAACCGCTATAACGGTGATCCGATGGGGACGATGGAGGCGATCAAAACCACCCGTGATGAAGCGATTTTCAAATGGACCCATGTAGGAAATGACGCTACGCTCCAAACAACACTCGCTTATGCCGACGCCAAACAAGAGTCGATGTATGAGGGGTTGGATTATAACAATGGGGATAAAACCTATTTTGCCGATGTTAAAATTTCTCAGGCGTTGAATGACGCTCACTTTTTAACCTACGGTGTCGATTTCAAACGTGAGAAGATGGAAGCGCAATCGCAGGAAGCTTTTGTCAATCTCTCTCTTCCAAAAGACGATTTTGAGTACAACTCGTACGCTTTGTATCTTCAAGATACTTGGACGATCAACGACAAAACCGAACTGAACCTCGCACTCCGTGCAGCAAAAATCACCACCAATTTTAAAGGGCAAACCGCAAAAGCCGATGAGATCGATGAGACGATCCTTGCCCCTCGGCTGCATTTGCGCTACAACCATAATGATTACATCACCTCCCGTTTTTCGGCGGGGATGGGGTATCGTTCCCCCCTCACATTTTTCGAATCGGAGCATGGGTTGCTAGAGAGCGGATTTGAGGTGGATATTGACAAGTTAGAAAAATCAAATAACGTTTCGTACTCTCTCTCTTATGACAAAGGGCCCCTGAGTGTAACGGCGGGGGGAGCCTATACCGAACTCAAAAATATGGCGTATATTGATGATTCGAGTTTGCCTACACTCCGAAATTATGAAAGCAAAGTGGCGGTTAAAAACGGTGATATCGTCGTCGGGTATGCACTTACTCCATCGATTACTGTTTCGGCGGGATACGAGCAGTATTGGTACGATACCGAGTATAAAAATCTCCTCTTTATCGCGGCGGTCGAAAAACAGGCGCGATTGATGTTTGATTATGAGGAGAACGGATGGGACGCGATGATTCAGGCAACATGGACGGGGGCGCGTGATTTGACCGATTACGGGTATGGTGATCGTTATAACACTTTCGACGGTACTGATGTGTCAAATCTAAAAAGTACGAAAGCACCTGCGTTCACTACGGTTGACGTCAAAGTTTCCAAAGAAATCACCGATACGTTTACCCTCTATGCAGGGGTGAAAAATCTCTTTGATTACGTTCAGACCGATAAAGAGTCCCCCCTCATGTACGATGCGGATGGCGGTTACGATGTCGGGCACATCTGGGGACCGTTGCGCGGACGGATGGCGTATGCGGGGATCAAAGCGAAGTTTTGATAGAATTTCAACAAAATATTTTGAACATGAGGTGAGAATACATGGAAATATACAGCCAAATACTTGATATCTCCGTATTTACCATTTTGGGGATTATGAGTATTATCGCCATTGGTGTAGGGATTGAGCGGATCGGCTTTTATCGCCGTATTGCTCTTGAAAACTACCACGATAAAAGAGAGCTGGAAATCGATCTAGGGAACAATTTGACGATTATTTCGACGATTGCCTCTAACGCCCCTTATGTTGGTTTATTGGGGACCGTTTTTGGGATTATTCTCACGTTTTATGCTATTGGAAACAGCGGAATGGCAGATAGTAACGCCATTATGATGGGGTTGGCGTTGGCACTTAAAGCGACGGCATTTGGTTTGATGGTTGCAATCCCTGCCATTGTATTTCACAACTATTTGGTTCGAAAAATGGAAGTGTTGATCGCTCGTTGGGAGATTCGGTTTGAAAATCAAAAAAATTGAATCGATTAACGTTATCCCCTTTATCGACATTATGTTGGTGTTGTTGGCAATCGTACTGACCACCGCGACGTTTATCGCCAAAGGGTCGATCAAAGTGGACCTTCCTCAAGCGTCGGCACACGCGGAAAAATTCGACAAACCCAAAGAGATAACCTTGACCCGTGATGGAAAACTCTATCTCGATGGAAACGGGGTTAGCACCGATGGGTTGATAGCCCTCTTGGGAGAGACCTCTAAAGAGACGACTATCATCATTAACGGGGATGAGACGATGGAGTACAAACATTTTGTTAGTGTGATCGATACCCTCACGCAGGGTGGCTATACCCATCTCTCCATCGCTACCCAAAAGAAGTGATTCGAAGCATGAAACAAAGCCTTTTCTTGTCGGTTTTAATTCATCTAGTGCTTATCGGGGTGATGGTGATGGTGACGTTTCTCCCGCCGGTAGAGAAAAAACCTGAACCCATAAAAATTACCGTCATGGCGCCTCCTCCAGAAAACAAACCAATCGAAACGCCACTTCCTACTCCGCAACCGGAATCAAAACCTGAGCCTCTTAAACCGATTGAACCTCCAAAGCCGATGATTACCCCTCCCCGCAAGCAGGTAGCCTCAGTGCCGGTAGAAACGGTGGCCTCAGTTCCGATTATTCCTGTATCTAAACCCGTAGAAACGGCGGTAGCAAAAGTTTCTCCTCCACAGGAGAACAAACCGGTAGAGAAAAAATCCATCGAGCCGGCAAGTCCAGATCCGTCGATCAAAGAGGCCTATTTAAGCTATTTGCGTCAAACCATTGATGAGCGAAAAGTGTATCCGAAAAATGCCAAACGCTTGCGCCAAAGCGGAACCGTAACCGTCAAGTTTACGGTCCTTTCCAATGGAGCGATTACCAATATTTCGGTGGTAGGTTCATCGGGTTTTGAACTCCTTGATGAAGCAACCCTTGATTTATTAAAAGCGCTGGCAAAGGTTCGCGCTCTTCCAAAAGAGATTGGTACTGCTCCGATGGAATTAACATTACCGATTCAATACACGCTCAAATGATTAAATTTATAGCATGAAGCGTGCTGGTTTGGTGATAAATTATGTACTATTGCACCAATAAATGATTTATGAGAGGTGAAGTGTGAAGAATAAGGTTGTGATACTCGCAGTGATGGCGGCATCCGTTTTGGGATGGGCGGATGAGACAAAGGGGACAGATAGTGGTAGTCTCAATGGGGAATTGGTTGGAATGTACATTCATCGTGATGAAGCACTCAATCGGGATATCCATACAACCGTTATTGCCGGAGAGATCCATTACGAAACCCCCTCTTGGAATTATCTAAGTGCCACGATCGCCCCTTATTTTTCTCAAAAGATAGGAGGTTTAAGCGGCAAAGGTGAGGATTTAAATGAAGATCTCCTCAGTAGCAAACACGGTTCATTCGTTTATTTGGGTGAAGCATATCTAACGTACGCACCGAATTTGTGGAATATTCGTATCGGACGACAAGCGTTGGAAACTCCCATGGCAAATGCCGATAACCCTCGCCTCCATCGTAATACCCACGAGGGGGTATACGCTACCTATTCCGGAATTGAGTCAACAACGCTAAATGGAGGATACCTCAAGCGTTGGGCAGGATACGGTACCCCCGGTGATTTTACCCGTTTTCACCGTTTTGATGCGGACGAAAATAGCGGCGGAGAGAGTGATGGGATGGTTGTCATCGGTGTTGAGAGTCAACCGACCGAAGAGTTGGGGGTAAAAGCGTGGTATTTCGGTATTGATAAAATTGCGGATATTTATACCGCAGATGCCGAATATCGTATAGCGCTGAGTGAGGAGAGTGCTCTCACTTTGTATGGGCAGTATGTTGAATATCATGAACGTGAATCATCCGGATACGCAGGAGAGGTAGCCGGAGTCGCGATCGAGATTGCCCATGGGGGAAATTCCCTCTATGTTGCGTACAATCACGGAAATACCGATGCGGGGAAACAAATTTTGGCCCCCTATGGGAGTGGTCCTTTTTTAGTAGATTTAGAGGAGTTCACGATTCAGGGGATGGAGAGACCTCGCGCGTGGATGGTTCGCGGAGCGTTGGAATGTGATTTCCTCCCGATTGAGGGGATCGGTATGGAGTTGATGTACGGTGAGTTTAAGATGTCACCTTCGGATGCGGTATTGAGTGAAAGAGCTGGCGTGATAACCTACAATGAAGACAAACCTTTTTCGACAAGGGTAAGTTATGCTCAAATAAGAGATCATAATCAGAATATGCTTGATGGCGGGGATTTGAGTTATGACAGATTTATTGCCTCTGTCCATTATAAATTTTGAAATAGTGAATATTTTAGATAGAATTCTATGATATTTGTTATCATTACTATTTTTTAGGTGGAAATTATGGAGATAAACTCAATGACACTCTTAAGTGCCTGCACCAAAGGGGGGACAGCGACCGTGGTAAAAATCAACGCTAGCGGAGCTCTAAAACAACGCCTTATATCGTTTGGACTGATGAAAGGTGCTGAGGTTAAAATGCTCGAATGCGGTTTGACCAAAAGTACCTATGAGATTAAAATCGGTAATGTTAGCATTGCACTGCGCCGTGAAGAAGCTGAACTGATTGAGGTATCCGATGTCCGCTAAACACATTACCGTCGCCCTCGTCGGGCAACCCAATGTCGGTAAAAGTATGCTCATCAACTCAATCGGAAATGCACGGTTGCATGTTGGTAATTTCACGGGGGTAACGGTTGAGAAAACCGTGGTGACGTTTGAACATAATGGTTATGAATTCAGCGTCGTGGATCTCCCAGGAACGTATGCCTTTACCGATTATTCGATCGAAGAGCGGGTAACGCATGATTATTTGACGCAAGAGAGCTATGATCTTATTATCAATGTCCTCGATTCGACGAATATGGAGAAAAATCTTCAACTCACTGCAGAGCTCATGACGATGAGCAAAAAAATGGTGATTGCTCTCAATATGTCCGATGAAGCGGATAAAGAGGGGATCGAAATCAATGCTCCGTATCTCTCTCAATTGCTCGGAATACCGTCTGTTCGTGTATCGGCTGCTGCAAAAACAGGGCTTGAGGAGTTAATGAGAGCGGTTATAGCTGTCTATGAAACGTCATTTCAAGAGCAAAAATTGGTATTCAGTGAAGCGGTTGAGGAAGAGATTACACTAATTAGCGACTATCTAAATCGTCATAAGTTTAAAGCTTCAATCAGTAACCGTAACATTGCAATCAATCTCCTGCAAAAAGAGAAAAAAACTTACCGTGTTTTACACGATAACCCGATTTGGATAGAGTTGCAACCGATGTTGATTGAAGCCGATCGTCACGTATTGCTTCATCATGATACGGATGATATGAAAGAGGCATTAGCAGAAGAATATCTTTCGTTTAATCGCGGAGTTATTGCTGAAGCGGTGAAGGTAAAACCTAAAGCCCCCTTGAAAAAAACGACGACGGAAAAGATCGATAGTGTGTTGATTCATAGGGTTGCGGGTATACCGATTTTTCTTTTCTTTATGTGGGGACTGTTTCAGCTCACTTTTGAGATCGGCTCCATCCCGATGGATTGGATTGATGCCTTTTTCGGTTGGTTCGGCGAGTTAGTCGGTGCTACGATTTCAAATGATGAAATTCGCTCGCTTATCGTCGATGGAGTGATTGCAGGTGTCGGAGCAGTTGTCCTTTTTGTCCCGAATATTGTCATTTTGTTTGTCGGGATTGCCTTGCTTGAATCGACAGGATATATGTCGCGTGTCGCGTTTTTGTTAGATGGATTTTTTCATAAATTTGGGCTTCATGGGCAGTCGTTTATCCCTCTTGTAAGTGGATTCGGATGTTCTATTCCTGCTTATATGTCTGCACGGATTTTGAAAAATGACCGTGACCGTCTTTTGACCCTCTTTGTTATCGGATTTATGAGCTGTGGTGCACGACTCCCGGTATATGTTCTCTTTACTGGGGCATTTTTCGGTCCTGAGATGGCGGGAAATGTACTGTTTGGTATTTATATACTTGGGGCAATGATAGGTCTTGTGGCCGCCAAAGTGCTTAAAATGACAGCTTTTAAAGGTGCGGATGAGCCGTTCGTTATGGAGATGCCGAAATACCGTCTCCCCTCAGTGAAGCTGATCTGGCACACCGTACTCACCAAAACGATGATGTATTTGAAAAAAGCGGGGACGTTTATTGCTGCTGCATCTCTCCTTGTTTGGTTTTTGAGCAGTTACCCTAAAGACGGTTCTCTTGATGCTCTGTTTGGGGCGAAAATAGAAGTAGCTGCATCGGATGATGAGGTCAAAGTACTCGAAAACCAACTTGCCGAAGCACAGCTAGAACAGAGCTTTTTAGGTCAAATCGGTCATGCAATCGAACCGGTATTTGCTCCATTGGGCTTTGATTGGAAAATGGCGGTGGCATTGCAAACAGGACTTGCCGCAAAAGAGGTAGTCGTTTCAACGATGGGAGTATTGTATTCACTTGGAAGCGATGCAACCGAAGAAGATCACTCGCTGATCTCTACGATCAGTTCTCAAATACCGTTTGCTTCGGCAGTGGCATTTATCATCGTCATTATGACTTATTTGCCGTGTTTGGCGGCTTCAGTCGTCTTCACCCGTGAAGCAGGGGGGATTAAATATTTCGGCTATCTCTTTGTATTTACGACGATCGTGGCGTACTTGCTGGCATTTGTCGCCTATCATTTGACATTGTGGCTAAGTTAGGGAATCATTAACTACTCTTTGTTACAATATCACTATGAGTAAAATATTAATGATAGAAGACGATCTCGAATTAGCAGAGATCCTCACCGAATTCTTAGAACAGTACGATTTTGAAGTGACTACGGAAGATGACCCTTTTAAAGCGCTTAGTATCCTCAAATTGGAAAAATTTGATGCGGTGATTCTCGATTTGACACTGCCGGGGATGGATGGCTTGGAGGTATGCGAAGCGATCCGTGCGCGCCAAAATATCCCCATCATCATCTCCTCTGCGCGCTCGGATGTAACGGATAAGATTAACGCCCTTGAGCTTGGAGCCGATGATTATCTCCCAAAACCGTATGATCCTAGAGAGCTGGAAGCACGTATTCATTCTGTATTGCGTCGATACGATGCTGCTTCTATTGCTGCATCTGAGAGCGCTTGTGATTTTAAACTCAATGAGTCTGCAATGCAAATTAGTTACAGAGGGAAAGTATTAGACTTCACCAATGCGGAATACGGAATTTTGGCCCATATGATCAAAAAGCAGGGGATGGTCGTTTCGAGAGAAGATTTGATTCACAATGTGAGTGCGATCAATGAAGACTCATCGAATAAAAGTATCGACGTTATGATGGGACGGATTCGTAATAAACTCGGGGACAAAGCCCTGATCGAATCGATCCGTGGTATCGGCTATAAACTGTTAAAATGAGAAATATACTCTGCCCTGAAAGGGCTAGCTTCAGTGCCTTAGCGGCTAGCGTAGCACAAGGGATTTCATTCCTTGCGCGTTCAAAATAAGATGATTAAAAACAATGCGGTTCTTGCAACCGTACTTTTCGCACTTCTGGTAACGGTATCGAGTGTCAGTTACACTTTTTATCAGCTCTATCAGGTAAATCGTACCAAACATATCGATAATATTTTTACCAAACACTCTCTCATTAGCCAAATCTATCACACCTACATTATAAAACAAATTTCGGAGCCGATGTTTGAAGCAAACATGGCACTCTATGAGCTCGAAGAAGTTGATGACGAAGTTGTGGAAACTATTATTCGTGAGGGGAGAATTCTCAAAAGTGACGGTAATGGGGACGAAGTAATGGAGGCATACACCCTATCAGCTTCTCCTTTTGAACCTTATATTGCGGAACAAGTTATTACCTCGATGATAGAATATCAAGGTGATATTTATTTTTGGGTTGAATCGTCTCGTCACAGCATTCTCCTCATGGATCAGAAGATAGAACCTTATCGTCCGGTTAATCTGATTTCAGCGTATGGAACGTTGATGATGATTTTAATGGGTTCTTTTATCCTTATTATTTATCGTCTGCATCCCTTGCGTCGTTTACGTAAACAGATTGCCCGCTTCGGTGAGGGGGATATGGGGGTAAGATTTCGGATAGAAGGAAGCGATGAAATCGCGTTGATCGCTAATGAACTTGATACTACCCAAAAGAAAATTCGCTCCTTGATCGAATCTCGGACCCTGTTTTTACGTAATATTATGCATGAACTTAA
>JBFYRD010000152.1:0-5623 GCA_041302405.1 Sulfuricurvum sp. | reverse complement strand
AAATTTGCGATGCTATGAGGTGCAACGTGCATGAATTAAAAATTGACAATTTGGTCAAAACCATAAAAAAACATGAGATTGTCCGAGGTATCAGTATGGAACTTCGCACGGGAGAGGTTGTCGGGCTACTCGGACCGAACGGGGCAGGTAAGACAACAACATTTTACATGATCTGCGGTTTGGTGGAAGCGACAGGGGGAAAAGTTTATATTGACGGTGAAGATGTTTCCAACCTGCCGCTTCATAAACGCTCTAGGCTGGGGATCGGTTATTTGCCGCAAGAGGCTTCGATCTTTAAAGATCTTACCGTCGAAGAGAATCTCATCATAGCGGCACAAGCGGGAGAACTGAGTAAAGAGATGGCCGAACAGCGGATCGAGGAGTTGTTGGAGATGTTTAATATAGAACCGATCCGAAACCGTCGGGGGATCAATCTCTCCGGTGGGGAACGCCGTCGTGCCGAAATTGCCCGAGCACTCGTTAACAAGCCCCGATTTTTGCTCCTCGATGAGCCGTTTGCAGGGGTTGACCCTATCGCCGTCATGGATATTCAAAGCGTTATCTCTCAATTAGTCGAGTATGGTATCGGTGTGTTGATTACCGATCATAACGTGCGTGAGACACTAGCCGTATGTGACCGCGCGTATGTTATCAAGAGCGGTCAACTCCTCGCGAGCGGGACGAGTGATGAGATAGCTCATAATGCCGATGTGCGCCAACACTATCTCGGTGAATCGTTCAAGTTCTAATATTGCATGTTACGGGTAAAAACCAGCGTCGAGCTCAAAAATAAGCTTTCCAATACTCTTCGTAATTGGCTGCCGATTTTACAATCTAGCCTCAGTGATTTGGGTGAAGCGATGTCGCCGTTTGTCGAGGCAAATCCGCTCATTGATATAAAATCGGGATACGAAGAGTCTTTTGAATCGAGAATTCCAAAAAAAATCCAGTATGGATATGTTCAAAACTCTCACTCTGAAGCGATCGAAGCGCTTACGATTAAACACAAAAGCTTGTACGAAGTGCTCGAAGAGCAGATAGACGGTTCACTTTTTCCCACACCATCCTCCCAACTCATTGCAAAGCATATTATTGAAAATTTAGATGAGGGCGGTTATTACGAAGGGGAGTGTGAATCGTTTTGTAAAAAAAACAGTATTGATACTGAGCAGTTTGAAAAAATTCGTCTCCGCTTTATACATGTAGAACCTGTCGGACTTGCTGCAAGGTCGGTGAGTGAATCGTTTTTATTTCAGTTAGAATCTTCCTCGATAAGTGATGAGGGATATTCGCTCGCACGTGAGATGATTAATCATCTCGAGGAGCTGGGACGTTATCGTAAAGAGAGTGGGTTTGATGAAGCGATGCACGTAATCGGCAGTTTTAAAAACCCTCCCGCTATCGATTTTATGGAAGACTCTACTCAAGTGATACCCGATTTGATGATTTTTAACGATCCTGAAGAGGGGATAGAAGTTAAATTAAACGATCAGTATTATCCGGCTATTTCAATTGATTCAGCGTATGGTGTTGATCATGCGTTCGTCCGAGAAAAGCTAAAAGAGGCTAAAAGTTTAGTAGACGCACTGGAAATGCGTAAAGCGACTCTTTATAAAGTAGGGCTGATGATCGTCGAATATCAGTACGATTTTTTTACGGGTGGCGCTATAAAACCGCTCACCCTTAAAACACTCGCGGATGAATTTGGACATAACCCCTCTACGATTTCGCGTGCAATCGCCAACAAATACATCGCGTGTGATCGCGGTATCTATCCAATGAAAGACTTTTTCACTACCGCTATCGATGAAGATGTCTCTAATGCCGCAATCAAAGAGTATGTTTCAGAGTTAGTTAAAAATGAGTCACATAAAAAACCGCTCAGCGATATGAAACTTTTGGAGCTTATCCAAGAAAAATTCAAAATTACGATGGTACGTCGAACGATTGCCAAATATCGTAAACAGCTTAATATTGCCGGATCAAGTGAGCGTAAACAGCTCTATCTTTTAGGGCGTTAGTGAAGAACGTAAAAGACTATCTCGATGAGCAGGTGGCGGCACGTAACCATCATGATGAATTATCGGCAGAGCGTCCTGATCCGTTGATGATTGCCCGTCGTTCTATGGATCAGCATCATGCACTCACTTGTGCCTTATTTGCTTATGGGAGTGCAAAAGCCATAGTCGCTTTTTTGGCTTCGCTCGAAGCTGACTTATTGGATGTGGAGGATGCAATAAGTCGGCAAAAATTAATGGGGAAGTATTACCGCTTTCAAAACTCTGAAGACATTATTCAATGGTTTTGTACCCTTCGGAGTTTAAAAGCTTCTGGAGGGGCTGAAGAGGCATTTAATGAGGGCTATTTATCTAATAATGTTATCGGTGGAGTATCGGCATTGATCACTTTATTGTACGATCTTAACCCCTACCGTTCAAAAGGGTATGAATTTTTGATCGGGAAACCGGTTATGAAGGTTGAAAAGGCTTCGGCAATGAAGCGTTGGATGATGTATTTACGCTGGATGGTTCGCGAAGATAGTCTCGATATGGGGCTATGGAAGGGTGTAAACACCTATGATTTAATTATGCCTCTTGATACCCATACTTTTAATATTTCACATCAATTAGGACTTTTAAAACGTACTCAGTGCGACATGAGAGCGGCCATTGAATTGACAGAAAAACTTAAAGAATTTGATCCTTACGACCCGCTTAAATACGATTTTGCCCTTTACCGTATCGGGCAAGAAAAACTGCTTTAAATCGAAAGCATTGTTGGTTTACCGGTGTAAAATCCTTGTGAATACGTGATTCCCACTTCTTTTATATGCTTATAAATATCTTCGGAACTGACAAACTCTGCGATGGTTTTAATCCCAAGACTGTGTGCAAATTCAGAAATATGTTGCACAACAACCGCATATTTTGGATCAGTGTTAATGTTACGTATCAGTGAACCGTCAATCTTGATGTAATCAACATCCAATCGAAGAATATTTTCCAAACTCGAATAGCCGGTTCCATAATCGTCAATAGCGATTTTTGCCCCTAGTTTTTTCATTTGTTGAACAAATTTTATAACCGCATCAAAATTATCGATCCCCTCAGACTCCAAAATTTCAAACACGATTCGGTGTGCTGTATCGGTTTCAACAATCATCTCTTCGATAAAACGGACGGTTCCCTGATCGAGGATATCACGGATAGAGAGGTTGACAGAAAATTCTTCATTTCTATTTCGAAAGGTATTACAGGCGTGTTCAACAACCGTACGAGTAATTTGAGGATAGAGACGGGTTTTTTGCGCTGTTTGTAGAAAATCGAGCGGAGGTATAATTTGTGCTGATTCATCGATCATTCGGACAAGGGTCTCATATTTTTCGATTCGTCCGCTTTGTATAGAGACAATCGGCTGATAAAAGCAGATAATTCTTCCAGAATTCAGTGCTTTATGGATTGTCGATGTTAGGGCAATATTGGCTTGAAATTGAACTTCTATATGTGAATCGCTGTTATAAAAAGCGATATGTTTACTGTGCTCTTTTGCTTCATGCAATGCAATATCAGCGTGTGTAAGCGAGACGTTATCACTGCTGTCAACTCCTATAGTAACGCTAAGAGATATCGTCTCATCTGCGACACTAAACGAATGCTCACTAAGACGATTTAATATCCGTTTACAGAAGGTATCGAGCACTTCATCGGAGAATTTTTCATCGATTAAAATGGCAAATTCATCTCCGCTCAAACGATAAGGATGCAACTCTAAGGTTTGTATCCAATGTCCCATCTGTCTTAGAAGATCATCTCCAATAGCAAATCCAAAAAAGTCATTTACCTCTCGAAAATTATGAAGGTTAATAATAATCAAGGCATAGTATTTTTGGCGATCCATATCGTATTGAAGTTGATGCCGATTGGGCAAACCGGTAAGGGTGTCTTCAAACGTTTGAGAGATAAGCTGTTTTGTTTTTTCCTCTACTTTTGTTTCTAAAATTTCATTTACTTCACGTAATTCATCTGTTGCAGAAAGGACTTTAGCACGTAAAAAATTTGCTGTTCCTTGAAGGGTGTTTCGGTAAATCAATAAAAAAGGCAATGCACCAAGAAAAATGACCAAAGAAGTACCTACTGCTTTGAATGCGGCGGCATTAGAAAGCTGTTGAATAGAACCTACTTCAATATCTGCACCAATAATATAACGATATCCTGAGGGTGTTGTCCCCGGGATATAGACACTTCTGAATTTCCCCCATTTATCAGATTTTTCTTTCATATCCCACACGATTTTATTGGTTTTAAGAGCTTCGATCATGTCTGAATTTTTAGAATAGAGATCAAAAAATCGGGTAAGATTTTGACCTGTTTTGAGTTCATGGTTGCGCGCACTGCTTGAGGTAAAGCGGAGATTTCCTTCATGGTCCATCACCAGTGAATAAATATATTCAACCCCTTGGGCGTGCGCTAATGCCGTCAGCATTTTAATGGTATCTGCATCTTCAACGGCAGTAGGATTTGTGACTAAAACTTTTTCATGATAGTTATCACCGATGATGATTTGGGCCGATTCAACAGCGCGTTCTAAATTGCTATTGATGTTGTGATTGATGAGAGTTTGTTCACGATTAAAATGGTTATAGCCTATAAAAATGAGGGTTGCGATAAAAAAGAAAAAAGCGAAAAAAAACTTTTTGGCATTTAGTTGCATCTACAACTCCTATGTACTGACTCAATAACTCTTTACTCTTCTAGTAAGTCTAGCATACTTAAATTAAAAAAAACAATCTAGCACGTACGTAATTTGCTCTTTACTCTGTAAAATCTAATTATGGTACAATCTCATCTCTAAATACATTCAAGATTGGTAAAAGCGTACGTATAATGAAAAAAATTTTAATTATCAGTGACGGCGCTATTGGTCACCATTACATCGAACGGGTTATTGGAACCTATACCAGTGAGAATCTTTATTACGTAGTACATACACAACATAAAAATTTTGAAGGGTACAATCCGGCACGTTTTAAATTTTTTCAATTTGATCCCACCAGTTTTTATAAAGTTTCCAACCTTTTAAAGATGGATTTTTGGCAAGTTATTTTGGTTATGGAAAATCAGAACGATTTGGAACATACCATCAAAAATATTCACCTTTATAAACCCTCTATTCGAATTATCGCTTTGTATTTATTGAATGCATTAAGCCCTACTGATGGTATTGAATGGGTTAATATGCAAGAGTTGATTGCTGCTAATTTGATTGATTATCTACCGAATATTCCTGTTTTGGCTAAAAATATTGGTTTGGGATCGGGTGAGATTATGGAAGTGCTTGTCCCTTTTGGGAGTTCTTTTGTCTATCGTCATATTGGTTCAATTGAACAAAAAAATTGGAAAATCGCGGCGATCTACCGTAATCGACAACTCATCATCCCTAGTGATAACAAAATGATCCAGCCCAATGACACGTTAGTACTTGTAGGTGATCCGGCAGTATTACGCTCTATTTACAGGGCTATTAAGCGTGAACTCGGGCAATTTCCGGCTCCTTTTGGTTCTAAAATTTATCTCTACATCGATATGGATATGGAAAAAGCATCTACGATTATGGCATTGGTGAG
>JBFYRD010000151.1:0-6497 GCA_041302405.1 Sulfuricurvum sp. | reverse complement strand
TACTCATCAGATTACCAATGCCAAAAGCGGTGATATTATTTTACTGCACATGAACCACCCTGAGAGCGGAACCCGCGAGGGGGTTAAAGAAGCGATTGAGAAGCTCAAAGTACAAGGGTTTAGCTTTGTCAGGCTCAGTGATGTTAAAGAACGTCTTATTCCCCTTCCCTAACGAATATAATTAATCTCAACGGTGATATGGACAAGCTCTTCGTGAATCCCCAAACGCTCTTTGAAATACTCCGGACTCACCTCTTCATCCGTTGCAAGTGAGAGAATCACCGAATATTTCCCTTTTCCTACATGCCAAACATGAAGATCGGTTATTTGTGCTGCAATAGGGCTATCAATAATCACTTCACGAATCTCCTCAACAACAGGATCGTCCATATTAGCATCGAGCAAAATCCGCCCTGTTTGAATGATAAGCCCATACGCCCATATTCCGACAAGTACTGATCCCACAATCCCCATCATCGGATCCAGCCATGCCGCACCCCAGAGCTTTCCTCCCGCTAGCGCTATAATCGCCAACACCGAGGTTGCCGCATCGGCAAGGACATGGATATATGCGGCGCGCAGATTCAAATCATGATGATGTTCATGCGTATGGTCATGGTGATCGTGGTGATGATGGGAATCTCTTAGAAGCCATGCACAGATCAGGTTAACCGCCAACCCGACAGCCGCGATCATAATCGCCTGATCATAATGAATTTCACTCGGATTGACGAAACGCTCTAAAGAGTGATAAAGCATTGTCAACGCAACACCGACGAGAAACAATGCACTCGTATAACCGCCCAATACTTCGATTTTCCATGTTCCGAAGCTAAAGCGTGAATCGCTAGCATACCTACGAGCTGCTCCGTAAGCAAGCACAGAAAGCCCTAACGCTAACGCATGAGTTCCCATATGCCACCCATCCGCTAAAAGTGCCATCGAGTTGTAAATCCATCCCCCCAATATCTCCGCTACCATCATAAATGCCGTGAGAGCAACGGCAATTTTAGTATTACGTTCCCCGAGAGGATTCCCCTCATCGAAGTTATGGGGATGGGTAAAAACTTTTGTACTCATAGCAAAAGGGTCCTTTTAAATAATGATAATTATATGCAATTAATATTCACTCTCTAATTAATAAAAAAATGTAATTTGCAGTTAGATGAACTAAGTTCCCATCGCTATAATTCCATACTTATTTTTCAGGACTTACTATGAATGAAACCCTCCTTATCCTCGCCGTAGCATTAGCGATGGACTCCGTCGCCGTATCAATTGCCATCGGTTCCAAATATAAAGATCTTATAGTTTCGAAGGCTCTCTTTGCAGCCGCTGTTTTTGGTTTTTTCCAAGGAGCCATGCCGATTGCAGGATATTTTATCGGAATCAGTTTTGCTGAATACGTCCAAGCGTATGATCACTGGATCGCGTTTATTCTCCTTGTAGGACTGGGTGGTAAAATGCTCTATGAAGCGTATAAAAACGAGTTTGATGACGAAGTCACGGATCTCTCTACGAAAACACTTATTACATTGGCGATTGCCACCAGTATCGATGCGATGGCGATCGGTGTGACGTTCGCTTTTTTGCAAACCGATATTTATACGGCGGCAGGTGTGATTGCACTGGTCACATTCGCGCTATGTATCGTAGCCGTTTATGTTGGTAAAAAACTGGGGTCATTGTTGGAGAGCAAAGCGGAGATGCTCGGAGGAGTTATCCTCATCGGTCTCGGATGTAAAATCCTTGCAGAGCATTTAGGGCTGCTATAACGTCATACCCAAGGGCACAAGAACCTCTGGAGGTCCTCAGGCTTGACCAAGGGATACAGCTGGATTCCCGCCTTCGCGGGAATGACATATGGTTTTATTCTTTTATCACCACCCATCGCTCGCATGATTATCATGCTTTGATTTTTTGTAGCGGCTGGCATTCACCCGCTTCTCCAGCTGATTTTGGGCGTAAAAGAGCTCCTCTTTTATTGTCTCGATATCCTCATCACTGCTACGAAAATCGAGAATCTTTTGCCCCAACGCTTCGAGCACCATATATTCATCTTTATAGAGTTTGACCGCTTCATTTTTTTCCAAAAAGCGAAAATTCATATCCACTTTTTGATCATACTGATCTTTTGTCGGGTTATCGCTTTTGGCGAGGTAGGACAATATCCCGTTGATAAAACGACCCAATAATCGGATATACCGGAGCCGTTTTGCATTTTCTGTTTTAGATTCGCCCATACACCCTCATATTAATCACTGATGTTACACACTAAAACGAATACATCCGTTTTAGTGGCAAGGACTAAAGTCCTTTGCAATCCCCTAAAGCTACAAAAACTACGTTTTTGAGAATTTTAGTGCTATTTATACGCTCTCTTTGTAAAAATGCGTAAGGTCAGATACAATACTGTCATTATACCTTTTAGGAGCCAATATGCGCTTAGCTTTTTTATCTCTGGTGCTTGCCTTTACGACCCTCACTGCCGAGTACATTCGTCAACCGATTGATCAAAAACTCCTCGATTCGAAAATCAAAATTATCGATATTCGGACTCCGGGAGAGTGGAAAGAGACAGGAATTATCAAAGGTTCAATCCCTATCATGTTTTTTGACGAGCAGGGAAACTATAACCTCGAAACGTTTATCCCTCAATTAAATAAATATGTCAAAAAAGGGGAAAAATTTGCCCTCATTTGCCGTACCGGAAGCCGTACTCAAGTGTTGGGTTCTCATTTAGGAAAACAAATGGGATATAACGTCATCGATTTACAAGGGGGAATTATGTACGCCATTAGCAAAAAACTCCCGACAGAGCCATATAAACCAAAACCGTAAATGTTCCAATTCTTATGGGTGCTAGTTACACGTCTGATACTTATAGCCGTTTTGATTGCTCTCATTGCCGGTTCTATCGGATATGGGCTCTATTGGGTCCTAACGTAAAAATTCGAGCAAATCGATATACTCTTTTTCGATCACTCCGAGATTTTCCAACATCCGCATCTCATCCACACCGGGATTTTCACTAAGAAACTCTCTTCTCCATTGAATGTTATCCTGCAATTCACTCAATCCCGTCGATAGATACTCGATCATCGTATCGATATCAGCACCGCGAATGGCGCCTTCCGTATCTGCTTTGTAAAACAGCAGGGCATAATCACCCGTTTCATGGGAAAATCGAAAATCTTCAGCAATGTTATGCACAATTGTCTTTATCCGCTCATCTTTAATGATACGTTTAGCCATAACCAGCCTCCAAAAAATAATGGTTTAATTGTAATCGTTTTTGGTATAGGAGTTGCTTAGATAATTTATCCAATATCAAAAGATTAACCCAACCGTGGAATCACTTAAACTTAAAAGTAAACTTCTTTATTTATTACTCTTGGTTGGATTCGCCCTTATCGTAGTAGGGCTTATCGGATATATCAATATCCAAAATATTAAACGTAATATGGACACCCTCTACTTTGGTTCACTCGTCCCGCTTAGCGAACTCAATGCCATTACAGATACCTATCACAGTGAACTCGCCTCTCCTATCTATCGATGGAGCAATCAACTCCTCAGCGATGATCAAGCCACCGAAGAGATATCGTTGGGTATTGAGCGTGTTAATCACCTGTGGGATGCCTATCTTTCCCACTATAAACGTGCTGAAGAACTCCCTTATGTCCATTATACTGAAGGTAAAATCAACCTGTTAGAAGAGTATTTCACCCAAGTGCGCGCACTGATCAGCGACCCTGACAAAAGTTATCCTATCTCATTAAGCGTTTTACATGAAAACGTTGAACTCATCCATACCACGATCCAAAAGCTCATCGATTATGAAAAAAAAGTAGCCCATTATGAACATGAGATTCTCCTCGCGCAATACAAAAATGCTCTCATGCAGCTGATTTTATTTTTAGGAGTGATGCTTTCTCTCGTCATGGGATTAGCGTGGAAAATTTTTGCCCGTATCGAACTCCAACAACAACAGCTAATTACATCAACCGAAACACTGCAGCATCTCAACCTCAAACTCGAGCAAGCTTCCTATACCGATTCACTCACAGCTCTTTACAATAGACGCTATTTTAATGTTGTGTACGAAAGAGAATTCAAGCGTGCCTTGCGCTCAGGTACCCCTTTTGTCTTTATGATGCTAGATATTGATTTTTTCAAACAATACAACGATACCTATGGTCATATCCAAGGTGATGCAGCCCTTCAAGCGGTCGCAAAAGTAATCAAACACACCTTACAACGTCCAGGGGATTACCCTTTTCGCCTAGGTGGAGAAGAGTTTGGGATGATTCTCACTGATACGGATTGTAATAACGCGAAATTAATGGGAGAAAAAGTACGTGAAAGCATTGATAATTTGCGTATCGAGCATAAGGGATCAAAAATCTTGCCAACACTCAGTGTCTCTATAGGAGGGATTTGTATCATCCCAACGGCACAAATCGCAGAAGATGCTCTGATTCATACTGCTGACACGAACCTCTATGCGGCAAAAGAGCGGGGACGCAATCAGATAGTGTTTACCAAAAACCTATAATTTATTTTGAAGTTTTAAATTTAAAGGATAGTTTTTCGAGCTGTTCCCGTACTTTTGGTGCAATATCACCTTGGAACTCCATCCATCCCTCTTTATACGCACCGCCGCATGCCAATGACTTTTTAAGGGATGAGAGCATTTTTTGAGCATCTTCTTCGCTCAGGCTGAATGGACCCACTAAGGTTACCGTTTTCCCTTTGCGTTTTTCCTTTTGGAAAACAAGGCGGTGAGCAGAGGGTTCAAGGATAGTGAGTGCTTTTGCAGTGTTTTCCTCCTCCATACTCCACCCCTCGCCCCAAGAGGCTCCTAGATCAAGAGAAAGCTTCGTTCCGCGACTCATTTCGCTTCTCCACTGTAGGTAAATCGTTTTACACCGTTGGGAAGTGTCTCCTCAAACATCGCACTTGGGCGTACCCACAGCCCCTGCTCACCGTAGAGGGGACGATAGACGACGAGAAGTTCACCGGTTTCGGAGTGTTTCGCTTCTCCGATCACTTCGTAGTATTTACCCTTGTAGTGACGGTACAACCCTTTTTCAACCACGCACAACCTTCTGAACGAGAGCGCTTATCCCCTCACCTTCCAAGGCACTGCGATTCGCCATCGATAGGATCGGATTCATGCAGTATTTGTTGTTATCATAAACGACGACAATCACCTCATCCCCCTCTTGGAGGAAATTGGTCTCACCGAAATGGGTATAGCGGGTCGCACCGATGCTGATGAGTGCTTGAGTCGGATTATGCGCTTCTTTGAGGTATGACTTGATCGCTTCTAACGGGCCGAAATCGACCTGGGAGTTGATCTGATTTTTCATCCAATCGATAAGTTTTCGATAAAAGAAACTGTACCCCGTAAGTTCGACATCTTCGCCATAACGCATCAGCATCCCCTCACGACGTAAAAACGAGGCGATGCGGTATCTATCCATCACTCCCCCTTTTTCAAAGGTATCTATTGGGATCAGAGTAGATGATACCCCCTTAGAAGCTTCACCCCAGTTTTTTTTGTGGCTGATTTTTGTAGCTCCCTCTTTACGGAGGGAACAGTCATTATAAGCACCGAAAAATTTAGGGGTAATTTCGGTGACATTCCCCTCATTATCATAAGAAAGATCACAGATGAGCGCCACTTCGGGTTCAGGCTGGACATTGCATGCTTCACTTGGGAGGAGGATCGTATCATCGCTAATCGGATAGATTCCCAACTGCCCTGTACGTCCTGGAATATAAAAAGGGAACATCCCCTTAGGAGCGTTCGGATCTTCGGTTATAACGTCTTTAAAATCGGCACTTTCCCCTGCTTGTTCAAGGTGAAGAGCGAAATTTCCGGCAATGCCGAGTCCGATAAAGTTTTTATAGTTATTCATGTTTTTATCCCTTTCTCGTCATTCCCAACTTGATTGGGAATCCAGCTAGATTCCCGCTTACACGGGAATGACAAAAAGCCTATAAACTTCCGTTCGCTTTTGCCTCAGCAAACTCTTCATACGAACCTTTGAAATCGATATAGGTTCCATCAAGGTGCAATTCAATAATACGATCGGCAAATGCATCGAGTAGCTCGCGGTCATGACTCACACAAATGACGTTCCCTTCGAAATCGAGCAATGCTTCACCCAGAGCAATAATCGCTTCGAGATCAAGGTGATTGGTAGGCTCATCGAGTACGAGGAAATTCCCCCCCTCCAACATCATCTTAGAGAGCATCATACGATGTTTTTCTCCCCCTGAAATCTTCTCGACACTTTTCTCTTGCTGTTCGCCGTTGAAAAGCATACGCCCTAAACAGTTACGGATTTCGGAGATTTCACGTTTCGGATCAAACCCGCGAAGCCAATCGTAAAGGGTTCCGTCCCCTTTGATTTTATCGGTGGTATCCTGAGGAAAATAACTGTATTCAATCGTCGCTCCCCATGTAACAGTTCCGCTTGTCGGCT
>JBFYRD010000147.1:0-3221 GCA_041302405.1 Sulfuricurvum sp. | reverse complement strand
ATAATTTTAATCAAATCGGACATAAATACGACCATGATGAGGAGTAACACACCGGCCATAAGGGTTGAAAGTCGTCCCCGACCCCCTGATTTGACGTTGATGACGGACTGACCGATCATCGCACATCCAGCCATCCCCCCCATACATCCGCTGGCGATGTTGGCGATCCCTTGACCTTTGGCTTCGCGGTTTTTATCGCTGTCGGTGTCGGTCATATCATCGATAATGGTTGCCGTCATAAACGACTCCAATAGCCCTACCGCCGCCAATGCCGCCGCGTAAGGGAAGATAATCGCTAACGTCTCAAAATTCATTGGAACATCAGGCCATAAAAAGATCGGCAACGTATCGGGGAGGGCACCCATATCGCCGACGGTACGGACATCAATCCCCATATAATAGACGATTAGGCTCAAAACGACAATCGTCACAAGCGGTGAGGGGATCAGTTTCCCGAGAGTCGGAACGTAGGGGAAGAGATAGATGATCCCTAGCCCTGCTAGAGTGAGAGCATAAACGTGCCACGTTACATTCGTGAGTTCGGGGAGTTGCGCCATAAAAATTAAAATCGCCAACGCGTTTACAAACCCGATCACCACGGTACGGGAGACGAAGCTCATCAATACACCGAGTTTCAAATACCCCGCAAGGATTTGCAATACCCCTGTGAGTAAGGTCGCCGCCATCAAGTATTGTAACCCGTGCTCTTTGACGAGGGTTATCATGAGCAGTGCCATTGCCCCTGTAGCCGCAGAGATCATCCCTGCACGACCACCGACGAATGCGATCACCGTTGCGATACAAAACGAGGCATAAAGTCCCACTTTGGGATCAACCCCCGCGATAATCGAAAAGGCGATTGCCTCAGGGATGAGGGCGAGGGCAACCACGATTCCGGCGAGAATATCACCTCGAATGTTGCCAAACCACTCTTGTTTGGGAGATAAAATCAGCATACAAACTCCTAAATAGTATTGTGTGTACCATGCAATAACCGCTCTAGGCTACACGAAGCAGAACGCTTTTAATACGAAAAATAGGATTTCGGAAAGTGTGACAGTAAATACAGAGGGTTTTGTACGGTAAGTAGGGAGATTATACTTAAAATTTACTTAAATTTAAATGAGTTATAGTCTAGAGAAGTGCTTATATATCAAGATATATTGATATATAAGCACTTTGTGGTATTATTTCAAAAAAAGATAAGGAACGCAATGCAAAGAGTATTATTTGTTTGCAGCCATAACAGCGCACGAGGGCAAATGGCAGAAGCATTTTTCAATTCTTACGCACATGAAAATGAATTATCGCAGAGTGCGGGGGTAGAGCCGGGTGAGCTGAATCCCTATGTAGTGCGCGCTATGACAGAAAAAGGGTTTGATATCTCAGGAAATCAAACAAAATGTATTTTTGAACTCTACAAGGAAGGGCACCATTTTTCACATGTCATCTCAGTGTGTGATGAGGAAGTGGCAGAGCAGTGCCCTATGTTTCCGGGTGTTATGAAAAATATCCATTGGAGTCTGAAAGATCCTTCGACATTTGTCGGAAGCGATGAACAGATCATGGAACAAGTTCGCGCCGTTCGTGACATTATCGAACAGCACGTTAAAGAGTATTTGTCGGTTGAGTAGAGCTAACTATTCTGCTTTGATGAGTTCAACAATCTCGTTAACGCTGAGAAGTTTTCCAGTACTAACAACCTTACCATCGATCACGAGTCCGGGAGTGCTCATGACGCCATAGCCCATGATTTTTTGGATATCATCGACTTTTTCGACCTGCGCAAATTTGCCGCTTTGAGCGACCGCTTGTTTTGCCGCCTCTTCGAGGGCTTTGCATTTTGCGCATCCCGTACCTAAGATTTCGATTTTCATATCTGCTCCTATAAAATGGTGTTAAAGATAAATCCGATCCCCATTATCCCTATTCCGATAATCCCGAAAAAGAGGGCGATGAGACGGATATGGAGGATTTGTTTGAGAATGATCGCTTCAGGGAGACTGAGTGCGGTTACCGCCATCATAAACGCCAATGCCGACCCCAGCAGCATCCCTTTTTGTGTCAGCACTTCGACTAGCGGCATCACTCCAGCCGCTGAAGCGTACATCGGAATCCCCATCAAAACGGCGACGGGGACGGTGTACCACGCATCCCCACCGGCGTATTGTGCAATAAACTCGGCAGGGACGTAGCCGTGAAACCATGCTCCGACTCCAACCCCGACCATTACCCACAGGTAGATTTTACGAAAAATGTCACGGGTATTGCTCCACGCCTCATTGATCCGCTCTTTGAAACTCGGTGTATACGTCGGGATTTCAATATCGCCGGAGAGGGGCGGTACACTTATCAGAACGTATTTTTCGACGTTGAACCGTCCGATCAGCCATCCGCCGAGGATAGCAACACTGAGACCAAAGCCGATGTAGATGGCGGTGATTTTCCATCCGAAGAGTCCGAACAGCATGGCGATAGCGATTTCGTTGTTCAGCGGGGCGGAGATGAGAAAGCTAAACGTCACCCCGATCGGGATACGCGCTTGCAAAAAACCCAAAAACAGGGGTATTGCACTACATGTACAAAACGGGGTGATGATCCCAAACAAAGCGGCAAGGATATTTCCCGTGAACTCCCGTTTTCCGGCGAGGTAGGCACGTACTTTTTCGGTGTTGAACCACGTCCGCATAAAAGATACGGCGAAAATGATCACGAGAAGTAAAAACCATATCTTGATGGTGTCGTAGAGGAAAAAGTGCAAAGAATCACCCAACCGACCCGAAAATCCGAGCCAATCAAGGACGATTTTTCCACTAAACTCCTGCCACATAATCAGTCACACAACTCGGATTTGACGATAGGGAGGAGTGTCTCTTCGATAAGAGCCAAAGTTTTAGCGTACTCTTCCACTTCTTTACCGCTTGGGTCTTCGAACGCTACGTGGATGGTTTTAACCGCTTTGGGGAACATCGGGCACGTTTCATGGGCATGGTCGCATACGGTAACAACGAGATCGAACGGGGTATCGATAACGGTATCGATCACTTTGGAGTGATATTCTTCTCTCCAGTACCCTTTGGATTCTAAAAGCTCTTGAGCATGAGGATTCACTTTACCGCTCGCTTTTACACCAGAGCTAAACGCTTTGACACAATCACCCATTTTAGCATTGATAAGGGCTTCACCCATGATGGATCTGCACCGGAAACAGCTGCAGATCC
>JBFYRD010000146.1:0-4041 GCA_041302405.1 Sulfuricurvum sp. | reverse complement strand
CCCACATTGGTTGATGTTGATTTACAACTTCTTAGTGCACTACAGCGAGCCAATATCACCAGCTCTTATAACCTCAGTGAGACCCTTCGATGGTGCGGAATTTTGTATCAAAAACTCTCCTGTTCCCTGTGCGCTAATACAGGAATTCATAGTGGCGAAGATGTACTCAAAGCAATGATGAGCGGAGCCGATGCAGCGGCACTCGCTTCGGTATTGTTGATCAAAGGGGAGGGGGAGATTAAAAATATATTAACTAATATGATAGAATGGATGGAAGAGCATGAATACGATTCGATTCAACAGATGAAAGGATCTATTTCATTACTCCATACCGATAACCCTTCGGCGTATGAGCGTAACTCTTATATGTACGCTCTGCAGCATTATCGACGCTAAGCAGTTAGAAGCTTAACATAGCGGGCGATTTGAAGCTCTTCATCGGTCGCTATAACCAAGAGTGCTACGGTACTCTCTGGGCTTTGTATTTGTGTTTCATTGGAGCGATTTTTCGACTCATCCAATCTGATTCCCAGATGTTCTAATCCCTCACACACCATTTCATGGATGAGCGGTGAGTGCTCACCGATTCCCCCTGTAAATATGATTCCATCCACACCTCTCAATATCGCCATATACGCACCGAGCTGTTTTCGCAGACGATAGGCGAACATATCGATCGCCAATGCGGCATTCTCATCTCCGCTATCTTTGGCATCGATGACGCTACGCAAATCGTTCGTTCCGGCAATCGCAAAGAGACCGCTTTTTTTATTTAGCACTCTCTCTATCTCATCGATATTCATCCCTTTTTCACGCATCAGGTATCCGATGATGGATGGGTCGATACTCCCGCTCCGTGTCCCCATCATCAATCCTTCCAGAGGTGTCATCCCCATCGAGGTATCGATACTTTTTCCCCTCTCAATGGCACAGGCACTTACCCCGTTTCCGATATGAAACGTGATGAGATTGAGCTCTTCGAGCGGTTTTTGGAGGATATGTGCGGCTTGGGTAGCAACATAATAGTGTGACGTCCCATGAAAACCGTAACGGCGAATATGGTTCGTATGATAGAGATCGTGCGGCAGCGGATAGCGAAAAGCTTGCGGCGGCATACTTTGATGAAACGCCGTGTCGAAGATGGCAAAGTTCGGAACATTCGGAGCGATAGCACGTGCGGCGATGATCCCCTCAATATTGGCAGGATTATGAAGCGGTGCCAGGGGGATGAGAGCAGTGATTTCTGCTAAAAGCTCATCATCGATTAGGGTAGGCTCATGAAAACGCTCGCCTCCGTGGACGACGCGGTGCCCGATGGCATTGATTTGGGTAATGTCGATACCGTGAATGAGCAGTTGGGTGCGCATCACCTCAAACCCCTCGTGGTGATCTCGAATCTCTTCGATGAGACCGTGATCGATTAGCCCTAGTGAGGCAGATTCATAGAGGCTGTATTTGATCGACGAGCTGCCGGCGTTGATGACAAGGATACTCATACGTACTCATTTTGCGCTTGAATCGCGGTGATAAGGATAGTATTGACGATATCGGCAACTTCACATCCGCGGCTGAGATCATTGACCGGTTTTTTCAACCCTTGGAGGACCGGACCGATGGCAATAGCTCCCGAGGAGCGTTGTACCGCTTTATAGGTATTGTTTCCGGTGTTAAGATCGGGGAAGATAAAAATCGTCGCTTGTCCCGCAACAGGTGAACCCGGCAGTTTGATTTTAGCGACGTCAGGATCGATCGCTGCGTCATATTGAATCGGTCCTTCGATGAGGAGGTCTGGGCGTCGCTCTTTGACGATAGCGGTCGCTTCACGCACTTTTTCAACGTCATTTCCATGCCCTGATGTACCTGTAGAATATGACAGCATAGCGATGCGCGGTTCAATACCAAAGGACGCAGCGCTTAGGGCTGAAGCAATGGCGATTTGAGCGAGTTGTTCCGCATCAGGATCTTGATTCACCGCACAGTCGGCATAGACAAGCACTTGAGTCTCCAAACACATAAAAAAGAGGCTCGATACGAGTGAAATAGAAGGGATGGTTTTGATGATTTGCAATGCAGGGAGAATAGTGTCTTGCGTTGTATGAATCGCACCGGAGACCATTCCATCAGCGTCTCCTTTGTGGACCATCATCGTTGCGAAATAGGTAGTGCGGCCCATTGTTTCGATCGCTGTATTCATATTCATCCCTTTGGTGCGACGCATTTCATAAAGCTCTTCTATGTAAGGTTGCATAAGTGGTGATACCGCAGGGTCGATAATGGTCGCTTTAGAGATATCAAGACTAAGGGTATTGGCTTGATGCATGATCTCTTCTTCTACTCCTAACAAAACCAAATCAACGACATCACGCCGTAATAGAATCTCAGCCGCACGTAAAATGCGCTCATCACTGCTCTCCGGTAAGACAATGCGCTTGCGCACTTTATGGGCGCGTTGGTAGAGGCTGTACTCAAACATGGCCGGGGTGATAGTGTCGCTATGGATGGTTTGTAACCGCTCTTGAAGCAGTTTAGTGTCGATGGCATTTTTAAACTCACCCATGGCAAGAGCAATTTTACGCACATGTTTGGCATTAAAAGAGGGCGATAGTCCATCGATAAAAAGCGAACAACGGTACGTATCGAGTTGAGTAACTAAAATAGGGATACTGAGAAAATTGATCCCTTGGATAAGTTCCATAAACGGTTGAGGAGGGATTAGTCCTCCTGTGAGAACAATCCCTGCTATGGATGGAAAATCTTTAGAATAGTTAGCATTTAAAACACTCAAAATAATATCGAGTCGATCCCCAGGTACAATTATGAGATCACCCTCTTCAAGTCGAGGTAAAAAATGTTCAACATTCATCGCAGCAATCTTAGGACGGCGAATAATCCGATCAAGTTCTTTTGTACTTCCAAAAAGGAGTTTGCTCTCAAGGGCACTTTTCACTTCTCCCACACTCAGCGAATTGAGTTCTTCGATTTCATGCATGAAGAAACGGGGAATAGTATAATCTTGAGGCTCTTTTTGAAAATAGTGAAACACATCGCTCTCTAAACGATTGAGAAAAATAGAGAGATGCTCGACATGTTCGTTTTTGAGCGAAAGTTTTTCTAACGCGATCTCATGGCTTAATTGATCGTTTGTTTTGTTTTTGCCATTGATAACACTGATGTAAGGAGCTTGGAGATTTTTAGCGATAAGATGATTAAAATTATAGGAGAGTGTTTTTGGAAAGGAGGCTTCATCCATCCCTTGAATCAAAACAAAATCGTAATCACGCTCTAGGGCATAATATTTTTCGATTAGGGTCTCAATGATGAGTGACTCTTTCCCCTCAGAGAGAAGAGATTCGATTTCCTTTAGTCCAAAACCATAACAACTCATAGGATTCTGTTTCAGATTAAAATAATGAAGCATGAAATCACTATCGTTGTCGATTAGCGAAATATCGTTAATAACAGGGCGGAAAAAAGCAACTTTATCAATACGGCTTTTTAGCAGTTCCATAATCCCTAGCGAGACGATTAACGATCCTGAATTCGACTCCAATGAACCGATATAGAGATTTTTTAAACTCACAGAAATTCTCCCTTTAATATGTGTAAATTATAGTAGCATGATTCAATCATTTTAGGACACTATTGTATAGTATACAGCTCTTATTTGCATTACAAAACATGACGTTTATTAAGTAGTTTTTACTGACTTGAGACTTAAAAATTTCAAAACCGTAATAAATCATGCTATATTACTCTTTATGAGACCTATATAAGGAAGTATCATGGACACTGTAACTCTCACTGATAATCGAACCAATACGAGCTATACTTTTTCGATTTTACACCCTACAATCGGGCCGGATGTGATTGATGTACGTACTTTATATAATGATACAGGGATGTTTACGTATGATCCAGGGTTTACCTCTACGGCTAGCTGCAGCTCAAGCATCACCTATATTGATGGTGAAAAAGGTGAACTCTCTTATAGGGGATACGATATTAGCGATTTAGCAACCAAAAAAAGTTATCTCGATGTTG
>JBFYRD010000142.1:0-3099 GCA_041302405.1 Sulfuricurvum sp. | reverse complement strand
TGCGATATAAACTCTTTGATATTACGATGATCCTCAATGGTGCATTGGGTGGATTGGTTGCGGTAACCGCAGGTGCGCATCTCTTTAGCCTCTACGATGCACTTGCGATTGGTGTTATCGGAGGGATTTTGATTGTTGTAGCGGTACCGCTTTTCGATAAAGTACGGATTGATGATCCTGTTGGGGCATTGTCTGTACATTTGGTCAATGGTATTTGGGGGACTCTTGCGGTAGGAATATTTGCGAGTGATGCTGCGAAAAATATTAATTTTATGAATCAGCTCAAAGTGGTGGCTTAAATCGCCGTTTTCGTGTTCACCGTCTCTTTTGTCATTATCTATCTTATCAATAAACTCTTTCCATTCCGTGCAACCGATGAGGAACAGCAGCAAGGGCTGGATGTCAGTGAATGCGGGCTTGAAGCTTATCCTGAGTTTAAAAGAGCTATCTGATTTATCACTTTATATCGTCATTCCCGCGTAAGCAGGAATCCAGCTTTGATTAAATTTGGGGATGGATCCCCGGATCAAGTCCGAGGATGACGAGCTACTTAACACTTTTGTAACACTTCTTTACTATTCTTCCATGGGGCTTGAAGCCTCATAAAAGACTCTTTTAACCACCGCGTTGTATAATTTGTTCATATTGATGAAAAAGGGAAACTATGTCTATTTACCGTGAATATGATATCCGTGGGATTTATGAAAAAGAGTTGAACGAAGAGACGATTACTCGTCTGGGATATGCGTTAGCTGAGGAAATGAAACAATACGGTGAATACGTTGCTGTTGGTTATGATGCACGATCCCATTCACCTATTCTTTTTGAATATTTGACGGCCGGTTTGAATGCCGGCGGTATGAAAGTACTTGGGATGGGTATGGTACCTACTCCGGTTAACTACTTTTGTAATTATCAGGAGTTCAATGGCGTAACGGCTTGCGCATCGGTGATGATTACCGGTTCTCACAATCCGAGTGAATACAATGGATTTAAAATCACGATTGATAAACTTCCCTTTTTCGGTGAACAGATTTATGCATTGGGGCGTAAAATTGATGCAATGGATATGCCTCAGAAAGTAGAGCGAAACGTCACCGAAATTGATGCCCTTTCTCGCTATAAAACTTTTATGATTGAGTCATTCGGCCATTTGCGCGGGATGAGTGAGCGGATCGTGTATGACTGCGGAAACGGGGTCGCAGGTTTGGCTATTGAAGATATATTTAATGCACTTGAGCTTAAAACCAAAGGGATTTATGTCGATCCTGATGGAACCTTCCCGAATCATCACCCCGATCCGAGTGAAGAGCATAATCTCGAAGATATCAAAAAGCTTCTCGCCTCAGAGGGTGATATCGCATTTGCCTATGACGGTGATGCCGACCGTATTGCGGTGTTGACCCCTAACAACAATATCAAAGGGGACATGATGGCATTGCTGTTTGCCCTCAAGATGAAAAATCCGACCGTAATCGGTGAGGTTAAATGCTCACAAGTGATGTATGACACATTGCGTGAGCGTGGAGCAACGGCGGTGATGTACAAAACGGGTCACTCCAATCTTAAAGTCAAAATGAAAGAGCTTCATGCGGATTTAGCATGCGAAGTAAGCGGGCACGTGTTTTTTGCCGATCGCTATTTCGGATATGATGATGCGATTTATGCGACACTTCGTATGCTCGAGCTCGTTCAAGACGGTATCGATTTAGATGCAGAAATCGCCAAACTTCCACAGGTATTTTCAACCGAAGAGATCAAAGTCAAAACTACCGAGCAGGAGAAGTTTCCGCTTATTGCGAAACTCAAAGAACTCCTTAAAACACCACCTGCGTCATTTCCAGAGATTAAAGAGATCATTGATGTGGATGGGGTACGAGTTATTTTCGATAAAGGGTGGGGCTTGGTTCGTGCGAGTAATACAACACCGGTACTCGTTACCCGTTTCGAATCAACGGAGTCATCCGAAGCGGTACGTTACGAAGAAGCACTGAACGGGCTTATTCAAGAAGCTCAAAAACAGTTAAAGGTTTAAGTTATGAAATCGATTACCTTGACTATGCCACTGGATATGCATCTTCATCTTCGCGACGGTGAGATGTTGGAGAGGGTAGCTCCACTCACCTCCTACAGTTTTAGCGGTGCGATTGTTATGCCCAATCTTGTCCCTCCCGTTACCACCAAAGAGATGGTTAAAGAGTATAAACAAAGGATTAAGCACGCGATTGGAAGAGATGATTTTGAACCCTATATGACTCTATTTTACCAAAACTACAGCAGGGCGTTTTTGGAGAGTGTTCAGGATGAGATCACCGCGATCAAACTCTATCCGAGCGGTGTAACCACCAACTCTGAAGGGGGTGTGGCGAGTTTTGATATTGAAGCGATGCGTGAAACGCTCGAAGCGATGAGCGATTTAGGGATTGTCCTCTCTGTTCATGGAGAGACCAACGGATTTGTGATGGATCGTGAAGCGGAATTTATGTCGGTGTATGAGATGTTAGCTCTCAATTTTCCGAAACTCAAAATCATTATGGAGCATATCACGACTGCGGATGCGGTCGCGATGCTGGATCGTTATGAGAATCTGTTCGCGACGATTACGGTTCATCATCTCATTATCACCCTTGATGATGTTGCCGGGGGAATGCTACGGCCGCATCTGTTTTGTAAACCAATTGCTAAACGTCCCGAAGACCGCTCCGCTCTTTTGAAAGTAGCCCTCGAAGCCCATCCGAAAGTGATGTTCGGCTCTGATTCTGCACCACATCCAAAACATGCCAAAGAGTCATGTGGATGCGGGGCAGGGGTGTTTACTGCTCCTATCGCCTTGCAGCTTTTGTGTGAAGTGTTTGAAGCCCACGATAAATTGGAAAATCTCCAAGCATTCGTGAGTGATAACGCTCAGCAAATCTACGGTATTTGTGCCGAATTTAAAGAGGTGGTATTGGTGAAACATGATTTTGTGGTTCCCGATATTTATGGTACCGTCGTTCCGATGCGAGCGGGTGAAACTCTGAAATGGTCAATAGAGCGTGTCGACTAAGATATTATTGCTAGAAGATGATTTACTCTTTGGGGAGTCGATTGCAGATGTAT
>JBFYRD010000139.1:0-4514 GCA_041302405.1 Sulfuricurvum sp. | reverse complement strand
CAAGAGAGAGGATTTACCTTTCTCTACCCTACATTTGACAGTGCGATGGAAGAAATTGCTCACGCGCAAGGGTGAGTAATTCTTCATCCAAGCGGTAGGGATGGAGGGCAACTTCATCAATGGTTTTAAAGTTAAAATGGCTTTTGTTGTAGCAGATGATGGAATGATTTCGCCCCTCTATGAGTGCATCGATTGCATAAGTAACAAATTTATAGGCCATGAGCCTATCGTAAACACTCGGATTTCCACCTCGTTGAATATGTCCTAAGACGGTGACTCGTGATTCAAACCCTAACTCTTTTTCAAACCATTGGGATACCTCATTACTGTCTAGTGCTTCTGAGACAACAGCGATAAAATAGTCCCTCCCTTTTTCGATTTGAGAACGGTAGCAGTCGGTATATTCATGAATATCGATCGGAATTTCAGGGATAAGACACATCTCTGCACCTGAAGTAATCGACGAAATTAGGGCGAGATAGCCGCAGTTACGTCCCATGGTTTCGATGACGAATGCACGGTGAAAAGAGGAGGCAGTGTCTCGTATCTGATCAATCGCATCTTTGATAACACCCAGTGCAGTGTCAACTCCAAGACAATAATCGGTACCGTTGATATCATTATCAATCGTTGAGGGAATGCCACAAAAAGCGATTCCGCTCTCATGGTAGAACCGCTCCATTCCTCGAAAACTCCCATCGCCCCCCAGAACAATCAGTTTGTCAATCCCGTGGGATTTGAGGTTTTCTGCGGCGAGGGAGCGAAAAGCGGGTTCCATAAAACGTTTGGAACGGGCAGAACCGATTTTTGTCCCCCCCCTGGTTATGATTCCTGAAACATCTCGATAGCTAGCTGGTGTGATCTGGTTGTCTATTAATCCTTCGTATCCGTTACGCACAAAGTACGGTTGCATCCCTTTTGCATAAGCGTATTCGACAAAACGCTTTAGTGCGGGATTCATCCCTGAAACATCTCCGCCGGAGCAAAGGATTGCTATGTTTTTATTCATTGTTTTACCTTTTCTTTTAGCCATTGGCTGCATTGATTATTTAAGTCCTCAGTTGCTTCTACAAGGGCTGAAATACCCCCTGAAGCATCTTCTGTCGGCGCATTTGTAATGATAAAAAACCGTTTGCTCTCTATCGGGAGTTTGGTTTTTGCATTGATGAGATAATAGGTGATATCGATTATTCCCTTGCTTTTTTGTCCCGATTCAAAACGGTGGTAAAAAGCGTGTAAGTCTGATTCGAGTATCCAATCCACGTGTGCGGAAGACGCAGGGGAGATCAAGGTTGAAAAAATAGCCTCTGATTGAAGTTTATGATTGAGAGAACGCTCGATCAGTAAGCTCGGAGAATCGCTCCATTGTGTGTAAAGATAACTTCCGCTCTCTCCCGATGCAGCTAAATAAATAAGATTTTTGGAGGAGAGAGAGGGGATTGTTTTGGTTCTGCTCATTCGAAGGGTTTTTGTTGAAAGTGTTGTGGCAGGTTTGATACTCTCAGTTGAGGGATAAATGGTGTATTCACTCATGGGCGGAGTCACCGTGGGGCTGCATCCTACTAGGATAAACGCTGTGGGGATGATAAGGGTAAGCAATCGCATCTTTATTCTCCTGGACCGGGTTTTGGGGATGATTTTTTGAATAATAAATCTGAAGGACTTTGGCGCAAGTCACGCAGGGTTGTTTCCATCTCTTGAGTCAGTGTTTGGCTACGGTGAATAAGATCATTCAATTCGGCTGTTGTTGGCTGTATGAGGGCGTGAACATTGTAATCACCTCGGTCAAGATTGTTTTCGAGTTTACGGATCAAAGTATGGCTCTCTTGTGAAGTTGTGGCAAGTGATTCGAGGACGGTAGTCATTTTGGTTTGAACCAGAGTGTTGAAGTTACCGGAGGTATTTTTTACACTTCCTGCGGCCTCTTTCATTGCACTAAGCGATTCCGTGGCATTGCTCTCTAGGGCAATACTGCGATCTAAAAGGGTTTGAATTTCATCTTGATACCCATCGATTTGAGCCGTAAGTGAGCGTAAATGTTTGAGTGATTGAGCGATATTATCGACATTTTGATCGCTAAAAAGACGATCGGCACGATCGAGTGTGGTGGAGAGTTTGGATGCTACATTGCTCAGTGATTCATCGAGCCGTTTGATAAGTGAGGGTGAAGAGGGAATCGTGGTGATATTGTGTTTACTGGTCGTGAGTAAAGGGGCATTTTTAGATCCTCCAACGATTTCGATAAATGCCAGTCCTGTTATCCCATAAAATTTGAGGACGGCAGTGGAATCGGTTTTTATCGGGGTTGTTTTTTCGATTTTGAGGGTAAGTTCTACCTCTTCGCTGTTTTGCGGATTGATACGGATACTTTCAACTTTTCCGACATCGACACCGTGGAATTTGACGGCCGCTTCAGTTGCCAGTCCTGAAACCGATTCAGTAATGTAGAGTCGGTAACGATGGTAGGAGGCTTCGTCTTGGTTGTATTTACCAAGCCAAAAGGCGAAGGAGACCAATGCCGCCCCAAATAGGAGGACGAAAATCCCAACAACCGTATAGTTAACCTTTGATTCCATGCGACCCCTTTTGGAAAAAATAATCGATGATGGGATGATCGATTTGGAGAACTTCATCCAGACTCCCCTCGGCAATCCCTTTTTTTTCACCTAAGAGGAGAAAACGATCGACGATATGATGTATGGTATCCAAATCGTGTGTCACCATTACTACCGTAAGTCCCAAAAGATCTCGAAGCTGTGCGATCAGGGTGTCGAATTGCCTGGAACTGAGAGGATCGAGCCCGGATGTCGGTTCATCTAAAAACAGCAGTTTTGGATCGAGGGCTAAAGCCCGTGCGAGTGCGGCACGCTTAATCATCCCTCCGCTGAGCTCACTGGGGTAGAGGTGGCGCGCACGTTGCGGTAATCCTACGAGATCGATTTTCAGTGCGATAAGTTCGTCGATCAGTTTTTCGGAGAGGTCTGTGTATTCGCGATAGAGGATCGCAATGTTCTCTCCAACACTGAGGGAGGAGTAGAGGGCACCGGATTGGAATAAGACTCCCCATTGGCTTCTGAGTGTCTGCGTTTGAAGGGGGGTAATGGTACTAAAATCATACCCTAGGAGGTTCATGTATCCGCTTTGGAAAGGTTGCAATAAAATCATCTCTCTCATCAGCGTTGATTTACCCGATCCACTCCCTCCAAGCAGTGCATAAATTTCATTTTCATAGACAGTACAGCTGACACCATCATGAATCAGAGTATCACCAAATTGAGTTACGATGTCTCGCGCTTCGATGATGATACCGCTCATAGTTTTAACTCGGTTAAAAGGATGGAAAAAAGGGCATCGCACGCAATGACTAAAAAGATCGCATTGACCACGCTTTTAGTTGTGTAGTAGCCGATACTTTCGGTATTGGATGAGACTTGAAAACCGCGATAGGTACTCACCATCGCGATTAAAAAAGCGAAAAAAGGACCCTTTATAATCCCGATCATGTAGTGTTTTAGGGCCAATGTACCTTGGAGACGGTGGATGAACTCGGTGAAACTGAGGTTGGATTGTGCTTGAGCGATTACCATCCCTCCAAATATCCCGATGATGTCGGCAAAAAAGATCAGCAGAGGCATCACGATCATCAGTGCGATAACACGCGGCCATACCAAAAAGGTGAAAGGATCAAACCCCATCGTTTTCATGGCATCGATCTCTTGGGTCATTTTCATCGCACCGATTTGTGCCGTAAAGGCTGAACCGCTTCTTCCTGCGACGACGATGGCGGTGATGAGAGGGGCGAGTTCACGGGTGAGGGAGATGCCGATCGTATCGACAATAAAAATATCAGCTCCGAATTTTTGGAGTTGGACGATACTTTGGTAGGCGATCACCACCCCGATCAAAAAGGCACTGATAGCAATAATCGGCAGGGCTTGTGTCCCGGTGGTAAAGATATGGGCTACAATCGAACGGTAGCGGATTTTTGAGGGGTGGAGCAGCGTATAAAAGAGGATTACGAATGCTTCCCCTAAAAAGGCGATGAAGTGTGCAATTCCTTGAAAATTTTTATGTGTTTCCTCTCCAAGCGAATAGAGCCATGAGGGGCGGTTTTGGGAACCAAAGGGTTCGTTTTGTTTAGAGTAGAGGAGAGAGTAGAGTTTTGAGTGGGTTTCATTGATACCGATGAGTTCAGAGGTGATCCCCTCTTTTTCAAATGTACGGTGGTAGAGATGCCATAGCGCTATTCCGGCAGAATCAAGCTCGCTAATGCGGTGCATATCCCACACGAGATGTTTGGTTGGAATGAGGTTATTGAGAATAGGATCGATGGTTGAGAGATGGGGGATCGTCCATGATCCGCTGCACTCTAGTCGAATTACTTCATTCTCTTCGACAATACGGATGAGTGCAGGGGCTGCTCTTTGCATATTTAATTATAACACTTTTACATTCTTTTTTGTCGATAATACAATAATAGTGATCAATGATACGAATGCGGTAAGGGATACCAT
>JBFYRD010000136.1:0-11279 GCA_041302405.1 Sulfuricurvum sp. | reverse complement strand
ATACGGATGATCTGAGCTTTGTCCTGGAAGAAGATCTTTTTGTCGGTTAAACCATAACATCGTAAAGGCTCCGAGATTGGTGAAACTAAACAACGCCCAATACAAAAAGAGTCCTGTATTTGATTGTGTCGTGCCGATCAAAATCGCCGCCATTACAAAACCGGCATGTGAGATCGAGCTGTACGCCAACATACGTTTAACATCGCTCTGTACCAATGCCCAGATATTCGAAGCGGTCATTGTAACAACCACACCGATATAAAGGATCACTTGAAGCCATACAACTCCACTGTGTACTAAGAATTCAAACAAGCGCATTGCAACAACGAATGCCGCAATTTTAGGGACAATTGACATATATCCCGCGAGTGCTGCGGATGAGCCCTCATAAACGTCCGGTGTCCACGTATGAAACGGTACCATAGAGAGTTTGAACCCAAATGCCGCAATCATAAATGCCATCGATACCAGTACGTAACCGATATTTCGATAATGGTCTTCTGCCAATACGGTAGCAATTTGGTTAATCTCAACCGAACCGCTGATCGCGTACAAAATCATCGAACCAAAGGCAAAGAAACCGGCTGCCAAAGCACCCATCGTGAAATATTTAACTGCCGCTTCAAATGACTTTGATCGGTTGTGCAATGCAATCAACGTATAAAGAGCCAATGATGCCGTCTCAAGACCAACGAAAATCAAGATAAGATTGTCGGTAGCAACCATAAATTGGAACCCTGCAATCATAAACAAGAAAAGGGCGAAATATTCAGGATAATTGTACTCATGAAAACGTTTAGAGGTCAACGCCAATGGGATAAACAACATCGATCCGACGACAATGATGATTTGTGAAAGGATCGCGATCCCGTCCATCAACATGACATCAAAAAATCCTAATACAGTTCCATTTTTCAGAAAAACACCTGCAAAATCGACCAAAGCACCTAAATCAAGGAGCAAGAAAAGAAGGCTGATCATTACGTATAATGATTTATTCAACCCTCCCTTTATCATATCGATCACTAAAATAGTCAAGGCACCAACGATTGCGATAACCATCGGAGCTAAGGTCGCTAAATTAAGCGACGCTATTGAAACATTAATTGGCTCCAACATTAGTGCGCCTCCTGTAGTGAGATTGTCCCGTTATTGCCTGATAAATCAGGAATACGTGCTTTTGCTTCAGGACTTTGTGCTTTATCGTGCATCAACTGAATTACCGATTCAACACTGTTATTGATCGGCTCTAGCACCGGTTTAGGATAAATACCTAACCATATAGCCACGATAACCAAAGGTATCAACCCGAGCATCTCGGTACGGTTAAGGTCTTTCAAGTTACGGTTTGCTTCATTTGTAACGGTTCCAAAGAACATTTTTTTGTATGCCGACAACATATAGATAGCCCCTACGATGATCGCTACACCGGCGGTTAGGGTCAACATATGCGATTGTTTGTAAAAGCCGAGCAAACATAAAAACTCTCCGACAAAGTTAATTGTCAGCGGTAACCCCACAGAAGCCATCATCATAATTCCAAAAATGGTTGCGTATCGAGGCATTACCGACGCAAGGCCACCAAATTCAGACATCAATTTCGTATGACGGCGATCATAAATAACACCGACAAGCAAGAACAGCGCCCCTGAGACAACCCCATGCGCTAGCATCAAGAAGACCGAACCACTGACACCTTCAACATTGAGGGCAAACGTACCGAGGATAATAACCCCCATGTGTGAAACAGAACTGTACGCAACAACTTGTTTGATATCTTCTTGGGCGTACGCTACCATCGCCGTATAGATAATCATGATAATCGCGATAATCGCGATCGGGAACATGAAAAAGACAGACGCATCCGGAAACAACGGTAATGAGAAACGGACAAATGCGTACGTACCCATTTTAAGTAAAATCGCAGCAAGAATTACCGAACCGATGGTCGGAGCTTGACCGTGCGCATACGGGAGCCATGTATGGAATGGAAACATTGGGACTTTGATCGCAAATCCAAGGAAAAAAGCGGCAAATAACCACAACTGGAAATTCTCCGGCAAGATCAAACGATACCATTCAAGGATAGAGAAACTCCACTGTCCTGTTGCTTGGTAGTAGAAGTACGCCATAAAGAGCATACCAACGAGCATCACCAAAGAACCTGTAAAGGTATAGAGGAAAAATTTAACCGACGCATAAATACGAAGCGGTCCGCCCCATGCACCGATGATATACAACATCGGCACCAAAGAGAGTTCCCAGAAAACATAAAAGACGATTGCATCAAGGGCTGCAAAAACACCCACCATTGTCATCTCTAAGAACAACAAAGTAATAATCAAATCTTTGATACGACGTGTTTCTGTCAATGATGCAATACCGATCAACGTAAAAAACGTCGAAAGGATAATAATGAAGAGAGAAATTCCATCAACCCCAAGAAGGTAGTTAATACCAAATGCCGGAATTAAAGGCATTGACTCCATAAACTGCATTCCCGAAATCATCGGATCGTACGCATACCACAACCACAAAGAGAGGACAAATTCGATGAGGGCTACGGAGATACCGTAGGCTCTCATGCTGTCTTTTGTGACAACGAATCCGAGCATTGCCGCCAATGCCGGGAAGAAAATTAAAAGTGTTAAAATATGATCTATCATCATTACTCCTTAAGCGCCAACCGCGTTGTATCCGACGGTAAAGGCGAGGGCTAGCGTTATAAGAACTACTAAACCAACGACCATCCAACGAAGCATCGTGGAGAGATTTCCATTTTGGATATCGCGTGTATTTTCACCTGTTTTGTAGATAACGTTCGCAATTCCATCAACCGTTGCATCAACGATTTTAAGATCGATTTGTTTCCATGCAATTTTAGAGAGTTCCAAATACGGTTTTGAAAACACTTCTTCATAAAATTTCGGAATGTAATATTGGTTCCATAATAGTTTGTAAACAAAGCTATTTTCCATTTTAGAAGTGCCATCTGGTACACTGTTCCAATTGCTGTATTTTTTATAGGCAAATACAATGGCTGCGATAACAAACAGCTGTGTTCCAATCGTCATGATCCAATAGGTCATTTCACTGTGAACGTGATATTGGGTATCTGGCAAGATGCTTGTGACTAACTGATAGTAGGTCATTTTAAATGCACCGGCAATCATCGCTAACACGAGTAACGGAGACATTGCTACCAACATAAACTTGTATGCTTCGTGCGGATGGATACCGAAAAGTTTATAGCGCTCTTCCCCGTGGAAGATAAGTGCTACAAGACGGAATGAATAGAATGCGGTTAAACCAGCTGTCAACAATAAGACGCTGTAAATCACATAATGGTGCTCAACAAACCCAACCTCTAAGATCAAATCTTTAGAGAAGAATCCGGCAAACGGATAGATACCCGCCAATGCAACAGAAGCAAGGGTCATCATGATAAATGTCCCTTTCATCACTTTGCGCAATCCCCCCATTTTGAACGGATCGAGTTCATCATGCATAGCATGCATAACGTTACCTGCACCGAGGAAAAGGAGCGCTTTGAAAAAGGCGTGTGCCATAAGGTGGAACAATGCAACCCAATACGCTCCCAATCCTGCAGCTACGAACATGTATCCAAGCTGTGAGAGAGTAGAGTAGGCAATGATACGTTTCATATCGCGGTTCACAAGAGCCATTGATGCTGCAAACAAGGCAACAAATGCGCCGAGGCTAGCGATAAAGATTCCGACATTTGGGATCAAATCATAGATTGGATTGGCACGTACAACCAAATAAACCCCAGCCGTAACCATTGTTGCGGCATGGATCAATGCGGAAACCGGTGTAGGACCTTCCATCGCATCGGCAAGCCATGTATGGAGAGGAAACTGCGCCGATTTACCCATTGCACCGATAAAGAGGAAAATACCGATCCAAGTTGTAACGACTAACGGAAGGTTTCCGATTTCAGCAAATACAACGTCGTATTGAAGAGAACCTGTATTCCAGTACAACAAGAAAATACCGATCAACATCGCAAGGTCAGCGATACGGTTCATAATGAACGCTTCGTTTGCTGCCCACGTCGCTGATTCTTTCTGATACCAAAAGCCGATCAATCCCCACGAACAAAGACCGACCCCTTCCCATCCGATAAAGAGCCCTGCAAAGTTGTCACTCATAACAAGCACCATCATCGAGAAAACGAAGGCAGAGAGCCATGAGAAGAATCGGTTAAACCCTTTGTCGTGATCCATGTACCCGATAGAGTAGATATGAACAACCGTAGAGACGATCGTAACAACCATCATCATCACAACACTCACTTGATCAACCACAAAGCCAAACGGGATATAAAGGTCCCCTGTTGCCATCCATGTCATCATTTCAACATGAACAATGTTTCCGCTCATGACGTAAGAGAGCAAAATAGCACTGCTTACAAATGAGGTAAAGAGTAATCCTGATGCCACAATACCAACATGCTTTGATTTTGGCGATGCACTAAAAAGTGCCGCGTAAAGCGACCCAACAAGCGGAGCAAACAGTGCGATATATAAATAAAGTTCCATAGCCTATCCTCGCATTGAATTCATTTGATCTAGGTCGATCTTGCCGGTACGTTTAAACCATACGATGAGAAGCCCAAGCCCAATCGCCACTTCCGATGCCGCAATTGCGATAATAAAAAACGCAAACATTTGTCCACTCAAATCACCGATGTAGTGAGAAATCGCGGCAAATGCAATGTTGGTTGCGTTGAGCAAAATCTCCGTTGCAAAAAAGAGCATCAAAAGGTTTTTACGACGCATAACCCCAACTAAACCAATTGCAAACAAAATAGTGGATAAAACAAGATAATGATTAAGTGTAACTTCCATCAGTGTCCCCCTGCTTTTGGTTCAAAAGTATCGTCCATCAAAGCGATCTCTTCTTCTTTCATCAAGGTCAATGATTTGTCCATTTTCTTGCCCGCTAAAACGATTCCGCCGATCATTGCAACTAATAACATAACCGCTGCAAGCTCAAAAGGGACAAGGTATTTGGTAAACAAAACCATACCGACGGCTTGAGAGTTACCAACACCTTCTTGAATCGGATAAAGAGCTTGAATATTGTTGGAAACGATCGGTGCTACGAAAATCGCAACTACCATGACGGCTGCCAATACCCCAAGGACAAATACGATTTGCGGATTAGTCCGTTTTTCAACCACGTCACGTGTTGAATCGAAAAACATCATACCAAACGCATACAATGCCATAACGGCACCGGTATAGACGATGATTTGGATTGCACCCAAAAAGTCGGCACCCAAAATAAAGAAAAATGCCGAGATGAAAATCATCCCCGCCGCCATTGCAGTAATGGCATACAATGCTTGAGACGTCATCACCGTGATGGTAAACATCACAATGGTGAGGGCTGCAAACAGATAAAAAGCGATAGCTTCAAACATTCTGACTCCTTAATACGCCAACGGGGTCTTTTTGACCGACGCGTCGCTTCCTGGGATGATGGCTCCAAAGCCTGGGTATTCTGCCTGTTCACCTGCTTTTAGCAAATCAAGCGGGGTGAGCATATCGTCTTTGATAACGAAATGGGCACGTTGTTCTGAAGCATTCTCATAACGTCCGCCATGAACGATTGCGAGTTCAGGGCACACTTCAGCGCAATATCCGCAAAAAATACAACGTCCAAGATTGATGCTGTATTCAGTAACCTCTTTACGGCTGTTTTCATCGATACGTGTGTCCATACGGATACAATCTGAGATACAGATTTTTTCGCACAATCCGCATCCGATACAACGTTCATACCCTGATTCCCACAAACGCAACAGTTTATGAACAGCGCGATAACGTGGACCGATCGGAAGTTTCTCCAACGGATATTGAACCGTATGAATGTCAAATTTGATCATCTCACGCATAACTACCCAAAGACCTACAAAAAGCTCTCCGTTAAACGTACGTTTTACAACCTGTTTAAACTTATCCCATCCTGTAGTCGGGTAGGTTTCGATATCAACGTAATAATAAGCAGATGACTCGCTCACATTACGATTTGTAAATGGTTCTTCATGATGCATAACCCAACCTCCTTAGAACATCATCACGATGCCGGTGATCACAATGTTGATCACCGCAATCGGCATTAATACTTTCCAACACAACCACATCAATTGGTCAGGTCGAACATCCGGCCATGCAGCACGGGTCCAAAGGAAAAAGAAAAAGAAAAACGCTACTTTCAACAAAAGCTGAAATGCTCCCGCTATCGAACCGTCACCAAAACCGCCCAAGAAGATAATGGCGATTACAAATGAGATAAAGAACATGTTCGCGTATTCACCGATGAAGAAAAGACCCCAACGCATACCTGAATACTCAGTACCAAAACCGTCAATAATCTCATGGTCATTCGCCACTAAGTGAAACGGAGTACGTCCGGTTTCTGCAAATGCGGCAATCCAGAAGAGAATAAACGCTACCGGCTGAGACCATACGATCCAGTTGGTAATCCCCCCCGCTTGGTAATTGTTAATATCAATCAGAGACAATGAACCCACCATCATGAGTGGCGCCAACAACGATAGCCCTGTGATAACCTCATACGAAATGAAGATCGCAGCACTACGCGCCGCTGAGATCAACGACCATTTATTCGCAGATGCCATACCACCCAAAAGTGGTCCGTACAACCCAATCGCCATAACCCCTAATACATAGAGAATACCGACATTGATATCGGCGACGATCGGATGAACGGTATAGCCCATAACTGTAAACTGAGGCCAAAACGGAATCGCAGCTGAAGCCATAAATGCGGTTGCTGCCGTAATAACCGGAGCGATTTTGAAAATCGGCTTAACAACATTTTGAGGGATAATATCCTCTTTGGTAAAGAGTTTAATCCCATCCGCTGCAACTTGAAGCAAACCGAACGGTCCGACGTGCATCGGCCCAAGACGGCGTTGCATGAACGCCAGCACTTTACGCTCAAAATAGGTCCCAAGACCTGCGAGCGCTGAGAAGACTAACAAGATTACGACGATTTTAATAATCGTTTCGATGATAAATGCTACATCCATGCTTTACACCTTTTGAATTGATACACTGGCAAAACGGTAACCGTCAAACAGTGCTTCAGAGTTGATAGTGGTATCAAATGTCGGAAGATAAGCGATATCTCCTTCAATTTTACCGTCTTTGATAATACTTACGCTTAATTCGCCACGCGCAGTTTTAACCTTCACACGCTCTCCTTCACTCCAACCGTTGGCTTCGATTGCAGAAGCAGAGAGATAGATACCTCCACTTTCTTGAAGTTGATGCGATGCGGCAGTAAACGGTGAGAATTGGAGCACCGGATTGGCTAAGTAAACTACTTTCTCTCTAATTGCTGCAGAAGCGTCAAATGGACGAACACTTTCATCTGCACTGACATTCATGGCAATATTGTTCAATAAGTACCCTCGAACTTCTTCACCGCTGTTGGTATAATGATTCGGCAAGCTGTCAAATAGACATGCACTAAAGCCATTTTCAACAGGCAACTGAGCGGTATAATCGACAGTCAATTTCGCATTCACCCCAAGTTCATTCGCCAGATCATTTAAAATGTATCCGCCGTAGCTTAAAGCCGCATTGGTCGGATTAACCCGTTTATCAATACTGGTAAGTGTCCCCTCTTGCTGATTGAGTGATGGCATATCCAAATCACCGTTTCCAAGGGCACTAAGGGTGAAATCACCCGCTGTGTTATAGCCGATAGTATAACTTCCTGCTCTACTTTCTAGATCACAAATCAGCGCAACCCCTAACGTGTTTGCCAAGTTCGGGATCATCGTAACACTGAATGCCGTATATTTTTCGATCAGCCCAACAAGACGAGCACAATTCTCAGCATGAGGATGAGTATAAAGATCCGGCCCTACCATGAGGGTAAAGTTCTCTTTTTTTGCCAAATACTTCGTCAATGTATCGCTAAAGCCTGCCGGAGCATTCAAGAGAGCAAAAAGTCCATTTTCATCGACATCAACCTCTTTGGAAACTTTTTTCTTTACGGTTTTAGTGACCTCTTCGCTCACCTCTTCTTCAATCCCTGTCTCTTCGTTGAGTACTTTTTTAACAACCGTTTCGGTCACTTTTTCATCCACCGTCTCTTCGACAGTTATTGTTTTAGTCGAATGGAAAGTTGCTAAGTACTCTGTAATGGCTGATGGCATTGCTGCTTTGTCACCGAAAAGATCGAGCATCAAATACAGCGCCGCCTCTTCCATCATCGGTGCATGGTTGAACTGGGTCACATTTTTAGACATATCTGCGATGACGGGATCGTTGATCGGGTGAAAATACAATCCCGCCCCTTTATTCATCGACAACGCATTATTCATCGCGAAACGGGCATTCGGATTATCGGTTTTAAGTGCACTTCCGATTGAGACAACAAAATCAGCTTCATGTACTTGCTTCAAATCACCGCTGTATAGGGATGTACCGCTGATACTACCGTAATGACTCAAAAAGTTTTTCAATGCCAATGCTTCATTATTCACTAAACGGTAACCGTATTTTTCTTTCAAGCGCTGAAGAATCATCGCCTCTTCATTAGTGATTGTCGAAGTAAACGCAATAGTATCAGCTTTTTTAAATGCGGATATGGCAGCTTCGAATGCAACCGGATTTTTAATTACATCACGATTTTCAAAATCATACCCATAACGTCCTGCACCGCAAAGAGATACATAGTTCCACTCGTTTTTAACACGGTAGATTTTAGCTTCAGGATTTTCAATCGATGTGTGTTTTATGTCATAACTAAGCTGGCATCCCGCAGAACAATGGGCACATGTTGCTGGAATTTGTTTGTGTTCCCATGCATTTGAAGTGTATTGGTAATCGCTGCTAACGAGTGCCCCGACTGGACATACCGCAGTACATTCACCACAATTGGTACAATCGAGTGTATCCCCGCCATTTGGAGCAATTAGGGATTTATTGAGCTTATTCCACATTGCGTAAGCATCTTTTGGCATAGACTCTTTGAATTCAGCCTCAATCGCTTCAGATCCACGTGCAACCGTAGAGAGCGCTGCATCCCCGATCATATCTTTACAGACGGTAATACAACGCTCACACATAATACACAATGCCGGATCATAATGGATCAATCCCCAATCTTGCGCCGGCTTATGAGTGTCTTTGATCGAATAGCTCTGTGAATCAACACCGACTTCTAACGTGTAGTTTTGAAGTTCGCATTCGCCTGACTGATCGCAAACACCGCATTCTAGTGGATGGTTAACGTCATAAACTTCCATAATCGCACGCTTTTCAGCTTCAATATTGGGAGTAGATGTCGTAATTTCCATACCGCTTTTGGCTTTTGCATTACATGCATACACTTGCTTGCCATCGGCTTCAACCAAACAAATACGACACGCTAATGTCGGCGAACATCGTGTAAGATAACAGATAGCCGGAATAAAGATCCCATTGGCGCGTGCCGCATTGAGGATGTATTCACCCTCTTGCGTTTGGATCACTTTACCGTCTATGGTTATCGTGATTTCATTCATGATTCACTCCCCATTTTCATAATTTTTACCTTTTCAAAGCGGTATTGTTCATTCAAGGCTCCGAATCCGACATCATACGTTGGAATCAAGGCAATGGTCCCTTTCAGTGCAGCATCTAGTTTGAACATTCTCTCTTGTTTTTCACCGGCAAATTCAATTTGAATTTTATCACCATCTCCAATTTTTGCAGCAGCGGCAAATTGTGCCGAACCGCGTAATACTGCCTCTTTTTCGAGCTGTGACGTACGCGCTGTGTATCCGTTAAACTGATTGACCGGATTACAGCGATACACAACCGTACCATTAAACTCCGGCAAATCGGCAATCTCTTCTAAAACACCATTAGAATCTACATCAATGTTTTCAAGGATATAGCCCCGATTATCTTCACCAAGTTGCCCATAGAAGTTTCCAAGATCATCGAATGTACGGCCGTTAAATCCTTTAGAAAGAGGGAGTTTAGCGGTGTAATCAATAGTATGTTTTGAAACAAGCCCAAGAGCGTTTGCAAGGTCATTTAAGGTGTACCCGTTATACGCAACCGCAACGTTCGTCGGCAATAGCTGATGATTGATACTCACAAACGTCCCTTCTTGACTATTTAGAGATGGGAGCGCCAGCATCGCATCACCAATGGAACCTATCGTATAATCACCCGCTGCATTGTAGCCCACAACATTCTCACCGCCGTTATCAGCATCCAAATCACAAATCAGTGAAACACCTATCGTGTTTACACTCGGAGCGACAACAACGACTGAAAATTCTGTATACGTTTCAATCATTGCACACAAACGTGCGATATTGAGGGAGCGCTTATGCTGTAATACATCACTTCCGATAATCAAGGTTTTGCGTTTTAGACGGCTGAATGATTTTGCGATACGTGCATACTCTTCATCACCGACATTGCTCTCAGCACACAAATATCCCTCATCCAACGCATCGAAGTAAGTTCGAATCTCTTCACTGATGTCAGCACTAGAGAGAAGTGTTTTGGCAAGCATCGCAAAAACACCCTCTTCGGTTCCAACTTCGTATTTAATAAACTGAGTTACTACATTTTGAAGCAATTCATCTTCAAGCGGGTGCATGTAGACAACTTTTGCTCCGTTATGACGCGCTGCTGTGGTCATCGCATAACGAACTGCAGGATTATCGCTAGTAATACGACCTCCCAGTACGATAATGCCATCGCTTTGGACAATCGCGTCTAAACTTCCGCCAAAACCTGTTTTCCCGCTAATAGAGCTATACGCTTCCATAAAGTTTCGGTATGCACGTGCTTCTTCATTGTAAAGTTTGATTCCAAGTTTCTCTTTTAATCCTTGGAGGATCATCGCCTCTTCGTTTGTGATCATCGAACTAAATCGTATCGCGGAGCTATTCTTAATGGCATTGAGCGCTTTTGAAAACTCTGTTTCATCTTTTATACTTTGTATATCAAAATCGAAACCAAATCGACCCGCACCGCAAAGAGTTGTGTGCTCAAAATCATTGGTTACACGATAAATACGATCTCCTGCGTTTGTGGTCGATGTATGTTTAACTTCATACGTCAATGAACATCCGGCTGAACAATGAGCACATGTAGAGGGGATTTGTGTTAATTCCCACGCATTGGCACTGTATTGAAAATCACGACTGACTAATGCACCTACAGGACAAACCGCGATACACTCACCGCAGAACGTACAGTCAAGAA
>JBFYRD010000135.1:0-5095 GCA_041302405.1 Sulfuricurvum sp. | reverse complement strand
AATACTCACCTCCGCTTCCGGTAAAAATAAAGGGGTAACGTTTTGGAATGCTCATTATAAACCTTGTATTAGAGGATATTTAAAGAACATTATACATTTATTTTAGTTTTTTTGTGAAGTTTTTCTTTCAGAAATCAGTTTTTAAATGTCCCGCCAAATAACCGCTGGCAAACGACCATTGTAAATTGTACCCTCCGCACGGACCGTCTAAGTCCATCACCTCACCGCAAAAATAGAGTCCTCTGAGTATTTTGCTCTCCATGGTGTCGGGGGAGATCTCTTTGAGTGAGATTCCGCCTCGGGTGATCATCGCCATTTTGAATCCATCATGTCCGATAACCGTGAGGGGTGTCCATGCGAGAAGTTTGATGAGGCGATCCCGTACTATTCCCTCTAATTTATTAAATCCTATATCGGGGTCGGCACTAGCGAGAGTGCAAAGAACGCGGCAGAGAGATTCGGGAAGAAGCGTTTTTAGATGGACTAATATAGATTGCTCAGGATTGTGGTCGATCTCTTTTTTGATGTGAGTAAGGAGTTGCTCTTCATTGAGCCCTTTAGTCATGTTAATGAGGAGAGGGACAGATCCGTACTTCTCGATCAAAGGGGTGATTTCACGGGCGACATCGAGGACGACGGGACCGCGAATACCGTTTTGGGTGAAGATCAGATCTCCTGAGGCGCGGATGTTTTTGGCTTTAGGGAGATCAATACGGATTTCTACTTTAGCTATGGTGTCCGCTCGGCACTGCTCAACCCATGTTTCACGTGTACGAAGCGGCATCATGGCGGGATAGAGTTCTGTCACTTTGTGTCCGACTCCCAAAGCGAGGGTAAATCCATCACCCTCAGCTCCTAGTTGCGGGTATCCCAGCCCTCCGGTAGCGATAATGACATTGGAGGCCCTATAGGTTTGATCCATCGTGATGACTCCGGATACCTGCACACCCTCATATGCTAATGTTTCGATACGGCAAGAGGTTAAAAGAGTTACTCCCAACCGTTGCATCTCCTCTTCTAGTGCGGTGATGATGCTCACTGAACTGTGGGAGATTGGAAATACCCGATATCCATCAGGGGCATGGCTTTCAACACCGATTTCACCAAAAAAAGCGATGAGTGCACGATGATCGAGAGCATTCAGGGCAGGGGTCATAAAGCGTCCGTTGCGACCGAAACGTACCATGAAATCTTCATTGGAGAGGGTATTGGTGAGGTTGCACCGCCCACCGCCGGTTGCTTTTAGTTTAGCGGCAATTTTAGAGAGTTTTTCACACAGGAGTACTTTCTTTCCCATACGTGCAGCGGTAATAGCAGCCATGATACCGGCTGCACCGGCACCGACTACTATCACATCATAAAAAATTTCTGAGGAGTTTTGCATACCGCATTATAGCGGTGCATGAAGGGAAAATCAAAGCAGTGCGATTTAGATATCGGTAATCCGTACCAGTGTAAGATAGGGTTCGCTTTCTAGAATATTGAGCATAACCCCAAATTTTTGGGAGATCCGTTTGCGTTGTCCCTCTGTAAGTTCTGAGAGATGAATTTTGTAGTAATGGTGAGCATTATCTGAACTGACTTGCATATTAAAAGAATGAATATCTTCAGGGGAAGGGTCATAATGGATGTACTTTTGCATAGAGACTCCTAATTTTAAACCTCCTCCCATGAGATGTGGGAAGGGAAGTGCTTACCCTCTTGCGGTTACTTCGAGCAGGTGGTAGCCGAATTGGGTTTTAATCGGACCGTACAATACACCGACATCACCGTTGAATACCGCTTTGTCAAACTCAGGAACCATTTGACCAGGGCTGAATTTGCCTAAATCACCGCCTTTGCGTCCTGATGGGCATTGGGAATGATCTGCCGCTACTTCGGCGAAAGAGGTTCCCTCTTCAATTTGTTTTTTGAGTTCGTTACACTCTGCTTCGGTAGTGACTAATATATGACGTGCGGTTGCCCATGCCATGATGATCCTTTGTGTGTTTTTGAAATTTTACTCAAATAACTGATGTTACGCAATAAAGTGAATACATCCGTTTATCAGTACTTTTTATTCGTATTGACGAGGAGATCTTTATCACTAAGATTCTCCATAAGTGTTTTGAGGTTTTTGAGCGAAAGGAGCTTGAGCGTTTCGCTTTTCTCTTTTTTAAACTCACTCGAAAAGCCGTTTTTGGAGAAGATCACGAAAATGTCGGGAGTGAGAGAGGCTTTCTCACATTTTTCCTGTAATTTTGAGAGCTCTGATTTGTTCGCTTTGGATTTAGAGTATTTGCATGATCCTACGATCACCTTATCCCCCTTGGTTTTTCCCAAAATTTCGATTTCGGTATTTTTATCCCAATAAGAGCCGATTTTTGCCACCCAGTCCTCTTTGAAACTCTCTTTAACGAGGGCGATAATAAGAGCTTCATAGATTTGATCGAAAAAGCTCTGTTTGGTGTTTTCCCATTTCTCTTTCATCTCAACGAAATCTCCCTCTTTGATCCCCTTGTAATAAGGTGATACGGCAGAGAACCAAAAGCGTAAAAACGGGGCGGTAAAGATGAGACGCTCCGATACCTCTTCTGTCTCATCGATAGGGTCGGCTTGGGATGCTTGTCGTGTTATGAGACCGAATTTGATCAAAAAAGCAGCCGATTCTTCCCCCTCTTTGCGGGTTAGATTGGCACGACGGTAAGCAGAATATTCTCGACGATCTCCTAGCGCAATGGCGGAGAGGAGAGAGTGGTGCGCTTTATTGCTCTGGGTGATTTTAGTCAGATCACCGTGAATGTAGCGATAGTTTTTGAGCACTTTTTCTTCGATCAGCTCTTCGAGAGATTTGGACATATCGACACTGTACCCCATCCCTCCGAAAACGGCGAAGTACTCAATCGCTTTTTCAATATCAGTGGCGTTGTTCTGAAAACAAAACGAGCGAAATTGCTGGAGGATGGTCGGGTGTTTTGACATGAGAGAAAACCTTTTTTTAGTTAACGCATTATAGCTTAATGGCTATTTGCGATCGAAATGGTAAATTGAATGGGTGGTATGAAGTTTTTTATCTTTCCAGGCGAAATAGGAACTTTTGAGGTGTTTGCCATCGTTAGAGAGTTCATGAACGATCTGGTGAATATGATCTTCATCGGAGCGGCAGAGCTCGGTAGACATGTCGCACTCAAAGACGATTCGATTAGGGGTGCTTTCATGCAGATTTCCTAGAAATTCGGGTTGGTTTTGTTTTGAACAATAATGGGTTGCTTTGAGATTGGTGCACGCAATATCTTTACAGTGGTACATAGTGACCATTTGCTTGGAGGTACCTGGCAGGAGATCTTCTTGGATAGTCACTTCGCCACCGATGAGTTTGAATGCCATCGCCGTCGTTTCAGTTCCTGCGAGGGGGAGAACTGCTTGGTGTTTGTATGATTCTGTCCCGATCTGATTTTCGAGAGAGGAGAGTTTCCAATCGCCCGCGAGGGAATCTTCCATCCATCCGAATAATTCCCATGCCGTTGCTTCGGCGGCATGGGCAGGATTTACAACACAGAGGAGGATGAGCAAAGAGGGGATCATTTTTTTTAACATCATCATTCCTTAGAGCTTCTCAGCACCTTTTTGGGTCAGAACCACGGTGACACCGTCTTCTTTGATCTCGATCATCCCATCATGTTTCAGCTCATCCATCGCGATTTGAAAAGGGCGGTCTTGTTTGGAATCGAGTTTTTTCAAAATGGCTCGGATAACGTCTTGTTTACTCATAATATATCCTGCAGATGCTTGGGAACTTTTGAACCAGTTCATAAACATCGCTTTAATCTCATTTTTTTGAGTCGTTTCAATATTCTCTTTTTTCGGAGGTGCTTTACGGGCAAAGTTTTGGTGAGAGTTTCTAACATCCCGTTTCGGTGCGGGTTTTCTGTTGGTAGGGGGTTTAATGGTGAATCCTTGGTAGTGTGTAATCAATAAACATATTGTAGTATTTTTTACTTAATAGCACGCTCTTTATTATAAGAGTCTGTAGGGTCAGTTGCAAAGATGATTAGTAGGATAAAACCAAGTTGTATATGGGTATCATTGCCATTAAAACAGATGTATTCGTTTTAGTGCGTAATATTATTTAGGAAGAAAAATGAACAAAATCATTCTTTGGGTGGTGGGTATTACCATCGCGATTCAGCTTATTCGCCCCGATTTTATTAATAATCCGGTTGATGAAAATATTACCCTGCATGCTGATTCTCAGGTCATGAGTGTACTCAAAACTTCATGTTACGACTGTCATTCGAATGAAACACAATACCTTTGGTATCATAATGTAGCACCGGTATCTTGGGTGTTATCCAGTAACATTGAAAGCGGTCGCAAAGCGATTAATTTTTCAGAATGGAAAAACATCGATCCAAAAGTAAAATTAGAACGGCTAGAACGTGCGAAAAAAGTGGTTAACAACAACATGATGCCTAAAAGAGAATACGTTATGATGCATGAAAATGCCACGCTGAGCCTCGAACAAAAACAGCTGCTCGAAACATTTTTTGAAGCAGAGATACAAGCGATTGGAGAGGAGTAAAACTCTTCACCACGAAAAATATTACAATTATTCACTCTCTTTTTCCCTCAACTCATGCGAGAGGTTTAAAAAAGCTTCTCCGTATCGCTCGAATTTTACCTCTCCGATACCGCTGATACCCAGCATCTCTTCTTTAGTACTTGGGAGCTGTTGGGCGAGCTCGTAGAGGGTTTTGTCTCCGAATACGATGTAGGCGGGTATGCGGTGTTCTTTGGCTAGGCGAGCGCGTAGGGCTTTGAAGTTTTCGAAGTATTTCGGGGTGTGGAGATCGGAGTGTTTGGTTTTTACGACTGTTTTTTTGGTCGATAGGCGATCTGAGCGGATATGAACAGCCATTTTTCCTCTCAATATGTCGGCTCCAACGGGAGTGATTTTTAGTGCTTTGTACTCATCGGGCTCTATGGCACCCAGTTCGATGAGTCTTTTGGAGATGGTGCTCCATGTACTCTTGGGTAGCTCTTTTCCGATCCCGAAAACGCTCAAGTTTTGATGAGAATTGGAGAGAATTTTTTCTTTTTCCTCTCCGCAAAGTAC
>JBFYRD010000133.1:0-3621 GCA_041302405.1 Sulfuricurvum sp. | reverse complement strand
AAGCCTGAGCCGATAGGGGCAGCGAGAGGCATGATGGCATGCGCACCCGCATCTTCCAATCGGCGAGCCATGATTGGATCATCCGAGGTGTATGCCATGATCGTAAAACCATCACGTGCTAACACTTCGCATGCTTTGATCGTTTCTAAAACATCGGGATAAAGGGTTTTTTGAGTGTCACCGATTACTTCGAGTTTGATGAGGTCGATCCCTGTTGCTTCGCGGGTGAGACGAAAGAGGGTGATCGCCTCTTCGGCGGTGGTGCATCCTGCGGAGTTTGGGAGGAATTTGACATTGGTTCCCGCAAAGGTATCCCGAAGATTCGGTTCGTTCGGGTTGGTGATATTGAGACGGCGTACCGCTACGGTGATGAGCTCTGAACCGCTCGCAAGGGTTGCCGCTTTGGTTGTCTCGAATGAGTCGTATTTTCCGCTTCCGACGATCAAGCGGCTGCCGAGGGTATATTTTCCGATTTGTAATGTATGCATAGGTCTCTCCAGGTGGATATTTTCTGTCATTCCCACGAAGGTGGGAATCTAGCTGGATCCCCGGGTCAAGCCCGAGGATGACGGTAGTGGGTTTATAACATATCAATTCTGTTAGGAATCTTTGAGTATCTTAATAACACTTAACGGCAAAATTTCATGTTCAATTTCGCGAATTTTAGCCGAAAATTCTTCTAAAGTATCCGAAGAATTTTTAGTAAAACTTTTTTGCAAGATTATCTCCCCTCCATCGAGTTCATCGCTCACCCAATGAACGCTCACGCCACATACGCTTTCGTCGCTCTCGAAACTACGCTCAATAGCGCGTGAACCTTTGAAAGCAGGGAGTAAAGAGGGGTGGAGATTGATAGAGCGTACCTGTGAAGTGAAGATAGGGGTAAGAATCCGCATAAATCCGCACAGAACGACAAGATCGGGATTATATTCATGAATCAGTTCCACTAACGCCGTATCATAGGCTTCACGGCTCGCATAATCACGATGGTCTAAGATTTTTACGGGGATATGTGCCGAGCGCGCTTTCGCGATACCCCCCGCTTCTGGGTTGTTCGTAATGGCGCAGACGATGGCCCCGTATTTGAGGTGGATTTTTTCGATAAGGTTGGCGAGGTTTGTCCCCTCGCCGCTAAAGAGTGCTATGATTTTTTTCATAAGGTAGTAATTCTTTCTATAAGATCAAAGGGGGTGAGGGCATAGTTGTTTTTATCAAAACCGCGTGCCGCGAGGGTGTGGGCGAGTGATCCTTGGATGGCTGATTCAAGAGGTGTATGACCTTGTGCGAGGAGTGAGGCGATCAAACCACCCAGCACATCACCGCTTCCCCCCTTGGCTAATGCGACGGTTCCGTGGGGGTTGATATAAAACTCCTCGCCTGAGCCGATAATGACATTGGAGCCTTTAAGAACTAACACGGTGGACGGATACGCAGCGCAAAACTGCTCAACATAGCCGAAACGGTTGTTTTGCAACGTGCTTACATCGACATCGGCTATCCCTGTGATCCGTAAAATCTGGGTGAACTCTTTGGGATGCGGAGTGAGGACGATATGTTCACGCTTTAAGAGGGTTAAAAACATCGGGTGATAAAAGATATCGGCATCCAAAACCAGAGGTAGTGAGTTATCAAGCAGTGTGTTCAGTTCATCGTCGCAAAACTCGATTCCAAGACCCATCCCCAGTGCGATAGCGGTGGTTGAAGAGGGGAGTGAATGGCTTTGCATCAGCTCGTAGGGAATGGTGACGTTTTCATTGCTGATGAGGCTCACTAAACCGCTTCCGAAACGAAGTGCCGCAGAACCCGCAATCACTGAAGCACCGATTTTTTCTCCGCAGATGACACTTAAATGGCCGTAACTTCCTTTGTGGGTGGAGGTTTGGGTGCGATGCGGAAGGGAAAGATCGGTGGGATCAAGCAAGTGCCATGAGGAGGGTACTTCATAACGTGAACGGGAAATTCCGAGATTAGCGACGTGAATCTCGCCAACGTATTCTTTGGCCGCATCACTGAAAAGGCTTCGCTTAAGCGCTCCCATAGTGACGGTAATATCCGCTTTGAACGCATGCGGATCGAGCGTGCCATCGGCATATAAACCGCTAGGGACGTCACAGGCTATTTTAAAGGCATCGGAAGTGCTGAGCAAATCTAATAATTCGGAGGCTGAAAGATCGAGTGCTCTGTTAAGACCGCTTCCAAAAAGGGCATCAACAATCACGTCATAACGGATACCGCTTTGATACTGAAGTGAGACGTGGTAGTCCCCCTCGAGCTGGCGTGCGAGGATGTGTCCGTCTGCTCCGTTGTTTCCATTTCCACATACAATCAAAACCGAAGAGGAAATGGGGAAGTTGTGGGTGATATAATCAGCTATAGCGGAGGCAGCGTGTTCCATCATGATGGGTTCACTAAGACCGAATGTTTGTACTGCTCGATGATCGAGCGTGTTTACTTCTTGATAAAGGTTTTGCATGGATAAAGTCCATTTCAGCTATAATTATATTTATGAACAATGATTATATCGCAATAGCCAAAAACACACTTGAAATTGAAGCGCAGGCTCTCATAGAGGGCTCAGAACGTCTTGGAGAAGAGATGGTTCGCGCCGTGGAGATGATCTTGGCGTGTAAAGGAAAACTGGTCATCACCGGTGTCGGTAAATCGGGGCTGATCGGGGCAAAAATCGCCGCGACGTTTGCTTCGACGGGGACACCGAGTTTTTTCCTCCACCCTACCGAAGCGCTGCATGGTGATTTGGGGATGATCGGTCGTGAGGATGCGGTCTTAGCGATCAGTTACAGCGGTGAGAGCCCGGAACTTAGCTCCATCCTTCCCCACATCAAACGTTTCGATATCCCCCTTATCGGGATGACTCGAAATATAGATTCTACTCTCGGACGCTACAGCGATGAGGTGATAAATATCAATGTCACTCACGAAGCGTGTCCTCTCGATATCGCACCGACTTCTTCAACAACGCTGACTCTGGCGATGGGAGATGCTCTCGCAGTGTGCTTGATGAAGGCACGAAATTTTCAAAAAGAGGATTTTGCCTCCTTTCATCCTGGCGGTGCTTTGGGGAAACGGTTGTTTGTCAAAGTCGCCGATTTGATGCGTACCGCAGATCTTCCGATAGTCGATGAAAATACCCCCCTCAAAGAGGCAATTTTAAAACTCAGCGAAGGGCGTTTGGGGACGGTAATGCTGACCGATGCAGAGGGGAAACTCTCAGGGCTGCTCAGTGATGGTGATATCCGTCGTGCTCTTTTGAGCGAAAGTTTTTCGCTTGACGCTCCTGCCTTTGAGTTTGCGACAAAAAATCCTCGTGTCATTGATGATTCTACTATGCTGGCCTCTGATGCGCTGGTATTGATTGAAGAGAAAAAGATTCAATTGTTGGTCGTCACTGACAAAGACGGCATAATTCAAGGTGCACTCCACCTTCATACACTCGTAGAAGCAGGTATCTCATGATGCGTTTAAATAAATATATCGCCCACTATTCGACCTATTCGCGTCGTGAAGCCGATCAGGCGATTTTGGACGGATACGTCCGTATCGACGGTGAAGTCGAAACCAATCCCGCGACTCAGGTAGATGAGCGGAATGCCAATGTTATGA
>JBFYRD010000132.1:0-10769 GCA_041302405.1 Sulfuricurvum sp. | reverse complement strand
GATCTCTTGACAATCGCGGGATGCTTCGGCGACTTTTGCCCCCGTATGATCAGTGATAAACGATGAGCCATAAAACGTCAAAGTACAACTCTCGCCGACCTCTTCACCGATACGGTTGGCGGCAATAACGGGGATAATGTTCGCCGCAGAGTGCCCCATCTGTACTCGCTGCCAGTGTGATGCCGAATCAACCCCGATTTCGGGTTCGCTTCCGATAGCAGTCGGATAGAAAATCATATCGGCTCCCATGAGTGTGAGGCTGCGCGCCGTTTCAGGAAACCACTGATCCCAACAGATACCGACACCGACATTGCCAAACGCCGTTTTCCACACTTTAAATCCCGTGTCTCCAGGAGCGAAATAAAACTTCTCTTCATATCCCGGACCATCAGGTATATGGGTTTTACGGTAATTTTCCATCACGGTGCCGTCGGTATCGATCATCACGAGAGAGTTAAAATATCGCTCCCCATCTCGCTCGAAATAGCTGAGCGGTAATACAACCCCAAGCTCCTTCGCCAATGCGCTGAAATGTCCGATGAGAGGATTGTTTTGCAGCGGTTGTGCCCATTCGAAATACTGTTTATCCATATCTTTGCAAAAATAGTACCCCTCAAACAGCTCTGGGATCAAAATGATATTGGCTCCATTTCCTGCCGCTTCCCGTACCATTGATTCTGCTTTCTCGACATTTTTACTTTTTTCAGCCACCATTTGCATTTGTATTGCTGCTACTTTAACCATACACTTTTCCTTATACCGTTCACTATGATGAAATTATAGCATTGCTCCATTACCATTCAGGGGCAATTTAGCCAAAAAACATTATCCCCTTTTAATCTATTCGGTGATATTCTAATCACACTAGAGAAAGAAGGAGGATACTATGAAATTAGAACCCCAATTTAACCCGCTTCCGCAGATGAATTCTGAGATGAGTAAGCGCGATAAAACACTCGATAAGATAGCTGCAGCGGTAGAGCTAGGGATGCAAGACAGTGCTTCACGATCAATTGCTGACATGCTCCAAAACCAAATTTCTACCATGTCACAAGGGCTTATGAATGCCAATGACGGAGTTGCGATGATGCAAATCGCTGGAGGAACATTAAACTCTCTTAGCGAGCAAACCCAAACACTCAACGACCTCAGCGTCCGTTATAACAGCGCTTCTTTGAATGAAAGCCAAAAACAAGGGTTACAAAGTGAATTTAACCGTACCGTAGAATCAATGCAGCAAAGCATCGATAGCAGCAGTTTTAACGGCAAATCGCTTTTTGGAAGTACCACAACCCTCTCGCTAGGGGAAAGCACCATAAGTGCTTCGATCCCTGAGCTATCGGCCTCTTCACTTAGCATCGATGATCAAGAGAGTATTGAATCGTACCGTGATACCTTGGATCAAGCCAATTCGACGATCGGTTCTACCACGAATGGTCTCATCAGTGCCTCCAATACATTACTAGAACAAATCACGGCAACCTCAGCGGCAAAAAGCCAAATTGCCGATACCGATATGTCCAATGCTATCAAAGATTTTCAACAAAGTAATTTAAAATTGGATATAGCTCAAATAGCGATGGCACATCGAAACGATATGATGCAACAAAATGTTACGAGACTGTTGGGGTAAGATCGGATTTACATCCGATCTTTTGCTTGGATTCCAAGAAGTGAAAGTCCTGTTTTAATCGAGAGGGCGACGACAAGGAGAAGTTTGAGCAATTTCGCTTCATCTTCTGTACCGATGATTCGGGTGTCATAGTAGAATTTATGTAAACGTCCCGCAAGAACTTTTAGATAATCGGGGAGTTTTTGCGCTTGACGCGATTCGAATGCATCGTCAATAATCTCCGGCAACAACAACGCTTCAAACAACAATCCGTCCGCATCCGCACTTAATCCATGCAAATGAGTTGCCATGATCTCATCAAGACTTTTTTCACTTTTAGCGATCAGCGTCTGAATACGGGCATGGGCGTATTGGATGTAATAGATCGGATTTGAGCTGTCTTGGCGCTTCAGCTCTTCGATGTCAAATTCGAGCGCTGTATCGCATTTTTTAGAGGCGAACATAAAGCGTAACGCTTCGGCACCGATCTCTTCGACCACATCGCTCATGAGGATAACCGTTCCGGCACGTTTAGACATCTTAAACGGCTCTCCCTCTTTGAGCAAACTCACCATTTGAGAGAGGAGTACTTCAAGCTTCTCGGAGTCGTATCCTAAAAAGTTTACCGCAGCTTTGACACGAGCGATGTAACCATGATGATCCGCGCCCCAGATATTAATATAATCATCATATCCACGCTCAAACTTTTGGTTATGGTAGATAATGTCGCCTGCGAGGTAGGTAGGACGTCCATCTTCACGTACCACAACACGGTCATGATCGTCACCATGTTCCGATGAGCGGATAAAGGTTTTACCCTCGCTCACGTAAACACCTTCTCCCATTTTCGCCATAACGCGATTCCACTCGCTGTAAAGCGATGCTTCACCGACGAAGGTATCGAAATGGACGTTGATCGCTTTAAGATCATCAACGATGAGGGCTAAAATTTTATCTTTTGCCCAGAGTGCCAACTCTTTTTGACGGCTTTCATCACGAAGTGCTTCTTCACCGAAGAGTTCTACAACCTCTTTGGATAAATCACTGAGATACTCACCGCGATAATATTTCTCAGGCCATTCGACCTCTTCGCCTAAAAGAGAACTACGCCCTTCAAGCTGTAAAGAGACGCCTAGCAAATCGATTTGATTTCCCGCATCATTAACATAATACTCTGCTGTGATATCGTAACCCAAATGACGACCCAAGCGAAGCATCGTATCACCGTATACAGCTCCGCGAGCATGACCGATATGCAAAGGTCCTGTCGGATTGGCACTGACGAATTCTAAAAGAATAGAGCCTTTTTTATCGCTGCTTCCAAATGCTTCTGCATGGTTTAATGCCCATGATGCGTACTCATCCAAAAACGCTTCGGAGAGACGGAAATTAATATACCCTTTGACCGATTCAACCGCACCGAACATTTCACTATCACTAAATGATGTTGCTATCTCTTCAGCTATCGCCATAGGAGATTTTCGAAGTTCTTTAGCAAGAGAAAAAGCGATAGGGGTAGCGAAGTGACCGAAAGAACGATCTTTCGGTTTTTCGAGGATAACATCACAATTGAATTTATCGCGCAACAGCGCAGAGACTCGCTGCTTCAATGCTTACGCTTGTGTAGTAGTTTTAGGAGCTTCTACTGGTGTAGATGCTGCAGCATCAACTTGTTTTGGAGCATCAGGTGTTACGTGAGTAGATGCAGTTGCTTCAGCATCGTCATCTTTCATCTCTTTTTTGAAATTACGGATACCTTGTCCGATACCTTTTGCAAGATCAGGAATTTTTTTCGCACCAAATAACAAAATAACAATTCCAAAAATCAGTAATAATTCAGTTCCGCTTGGCATACTCATGATTAGAGTCCCTTCTGTAGAAAATTAAGTGGGGAAGTATAACGTATTTCGATGAATACATCAAAGTTTTTACTACGACGCTTCCCATGTTTGAACAAATTCGTTGATTTGTAACGTTGGTATTTTCATTCGTGCCGCTTTCGCGATCGAAACTAAAATTTCAGCGGCTTCTTGGAGATTGTCATTAACCACTAAAAAATCATATTCGCTGATACGTTGAACTTCCCGTTTAGCCATTTCAATTCGACCGGATATCACCTCTTCACTATCCGTCAGCCGGTTATGGAGCCGTTTTCTTAGCTCTTCAAGCGTCGGTGTCGTAATAAATACTGAGGTGGTTATATCACCAAGTCGGTTTTGTACCGCATCATGTCCTTGAACATCAATGTCAAAAATAACCAGCTTACCCTCTTTCAGGGCCTTTTTTACTGGTCCGAGTGACGTTCCGTAATAATTGCCATGAACTACAGCGTATTCTAAAAACATCTCTTGATCGATATCATTTTTAAATTCATCAACGCTAACAAAATGGTAATGAACACCATCAACTTCACCTGAACGGATCGGACGTGTTGTTGTCGAAATTGAAAAGTAGGTAGGACCAATTTGATCGGTGATTTTGGTGATTAATGAACTTTTGCCCGCACCGCTTGGTCCGGATAACACAAGTATTGCTCCATTTCGTCTATTCATGCATCATTTCCAAAATTAATGTTGATACTGATATTTAGCCCTTTGAGAGATTTAGCAACCTCTTCATTTGAAAGGGCTTTTAACAGCGCTTGCAAAGCTTCAACCCCTTCAGCATGTGACGCTGAGTGAGGCTGATGCTGATCTTCGCCTTTTTGTATTGCTTCGTGAGGCTCTGTATCTTCTTCTAATTCATCGACAAAATCGTTTTCGACAATCTTCTCTTCATCTTCATCTTGAATTTCAGGTTCTTCTTCAACCTCTTCACCGATTGCAACTTTCAGATCACGCTCATTAAGCATAGCAAATTCGTCGACTCCATCTATCTCATCAGAAGATTCAATTGCTTCACTAAGATCAAAATTATCCAATACTGTATCCTCAAAATCGAGTTCCATATCCTCAAGTTCAAGTTCTTGTTCTAACTCTTGCACTTCTAAACCGCTTACAGCATCTTCGATTTGTGATTCTAAATCACCTAATTCATCATCATCCAAAAGAAGATCATCTTCTAATGAAGGGAGGAGCATTTCATCTGCAAAATCTGCTTCTTCCACTTCTGGTGATGCTAAAGGTATCGGATCAAAATTATCCTCTAACCCCAATTCATCTTCATCCAAAAGTTCTTCATTTAAGCCTGAGAGGTCTGATCCATTCAACAGCGCATCATCCAATAAAAGGTCATCCTCCAATATCTCGTTCGCTTCCTCTGCTGTATCACCCATAAGCGTGTTAAGATCATCCTCTTTACTATCGAGTTCATCAATCTCTTTCAGAATGATTTCGTCTTCACTGTTCCAATCATCCCCTTCGGTGTCATCCAAAAGATTTTGAACCTCTTGGACTTCTTCTTTATCCAAAATAGTCGTTGGAGAAGGGCTTGTCTCAATATCATCAAGTCCGTCAAGACTAAACTCACCGCTTTCATTCTCACCAAAATCAATCTGATCATCATCCATTTCATTTATTTCATCCAAATCAAATGATTCGAATTCATTAGGAATTGTCTCTAAATCAGGCAGTTCATCTTCAAGATTAATCGCATTAAAAGGCGCTTGCGATACAGTCTCTTCTTCTAATTCCACCACTTTAGGGGCTACAACAGCTGACGTAAGCACTTTTTTCTCAATTTGAATAAACATATCGACGAGATCAGTAGGGAGAAACGGCTTATTGATTACCTGATCAAATCCTGCTGGAACCGCTTGACCGCGTGTAGCCATCAATAAAGTACTTTTGTAAGTAACATGTTCTTTTAGTGATTCAAATACTTCGTTACTGAAAAGGGCATCATCAACAATCAATAAATCGTATTCACTCTCTTCAACTTCATCAACTGACCAAATTACACTTAACTCATCTTTCGTTTTTTGTGCACTCAGAGCGACCAGTTTTCGGACCACCGGGTTATCATTAAAAAGCAAAATCTTCATGCGCTCTGCTACCCCTCTTTTCATCCCCTTGTTCTATCAAAGGCTTCATGGTATCATTGTAACTAAAAAAAAATTAAATGATAAAATTTCTTTGGCTTCTTTTTCTGATTATTCCCCTTTTTGGTGAAGATACTCTCTACCAGCTACCAAATCAGCACACCCGATTTATTCATCAACTTGCCAAACAATTTAAAAAGAGCCAACGCATTGTGATTCTTACCCCCTCTTTTAATCATCATTTAGTGGAGAAAGAGATTCTAAAGCAAGTTAAGCGAGGAACATCCCTGACCCTCATTGTCCACACGATTTCACCCGCTTCGCGTTCAATTGTACAATATGAACATGTTGATCTTAAGATCTCATCTCGTCCCTTTACCCATACCATTATTATTGTCGATGAACGTTATTTATGTACAATAGAAGGTTCATTAGATGAAGAAATCTTTTCCTCAAAACATATGAGGGGAGATTGCAGCGATGATTACGAACAGATCAGTGCCCTTCGACAATCAATCGCCCCTATTCTTAAAAATTCGGCTTTTTACTTAAAATAGTTTCCCTAGAAAATTGTAGGCATCTTGGGTCTGAGACGTAACAATCAATAATGTCGCGCCTAACGTGACCATAAGTACCACAAAGGATATGGCTATTTTAATCGGCATCCCAATAACCAAAAGGTTAAATTGCGGCATAGTTTTCATCAACATCCCAAAAATAACATCCGCGAGCATTGCTAACGCGGTAATGGGAAAAGCGATCATAAATCCGACAACAAACATATTGGTCATAGCATGCATAATGTATTGAAATAAAGAGGGGGTCATCATAAACCCTCCTAATGGAACCGATGCAATCGATGCAGATGCGTAAAGCAATATCCAGTGATGAAGATCAAAAACCAGCAGTATCATAAGGGCTAACAACGCTAAAAACTGACTGATAATCGGCATCGATACACCCGATTGAGGATCAATTGCTGATGCGAGAGAAAATCCCATCATAAACGAGATTTGCCCCCCTGCAAACGTGATGACATGATAGGCTAATTGCAAAACAATACCTACTGCCAAACCAAAAAGCATCTCACCTAAGATGGCTACGGTCAAACTAAGAGCATCAGTAGGAATGTTCAGCGGCGGCACTGCTCCGAAAAAAAAGACGGTGAAGAAAAAAGCCATAGCCGCTTTCACCGACATAGGGATATTCATGTGTGAAAAGATCGGAACTGCCATAAAAAGAGCAGTAAAACGGGTAAAGAGCAATAAAAAAGCGACCGTACGCCCTTCGCTAAACAGCTCTGCCCATTCCATATATCAGCTCGCCTTCAAACTGCCGTTTTGCATACGATAGATATAATTGCAACGCGCCGCTAAGGATTCATCATGGGTCACCAAAACCATCCCGGCTTCGTGATCTTTCAGATAATCCTCAAAAATATCCATCACTTCGAGTGCTGTAGCGTGATCTAGATTTCCCGTCGGCTCATCGGCAAAAATTAATCTCGGTTTTTTAGAGAGAACCCGCGCAATCGATACTCGCTGCTGCTGGCCACCGGAGAGTTCCGTAACTTTTTGTTGTACCACTTTATCGATCCCTAAACGTTCTAATAACCCTGAGTCAATCGATTGATGAGCCAAAATTGCTGCGACTTCGAGATTTTCATAGGCGCTGAACCCTTTGAAAAGGTAGTGGCTTTGATAAATCATCCCTAAATCGTTACGGCGTAATGCAACCATTGTTTTCTCATCCATCTCATAAATATCGTTGCCAAACAACTCAACATTTCCGCTATTAGGGCGAAGCAAAGAGGAGAGGATATGCATCAGTGTCGATTTTCCACTGCCGCTAACGCCGACAATCGCCATTGATTCACCGGCTTTTAGGGTAAGATTGACATCCTCAAAAAGAGGGTAATCAAAATGGTGTGATAAAGAGGTTGCTTTTAATAGTGTCATAGGGGAATTATAAAAGAAATTAGATTAATAAAGGGGAAAAAGAGCAGATTGCGGATCAAGTCCGCAATGACGAAATATTTATCGTCATCCTGAACTTGATTCAGGATCTAAGGGTTGCCCCTTACGCCATTTGAGCAGCGACTTCTTCTGCGAAGTTATCCACTTTTTTCTCTAAACCTTCACCGACTTCGTATTTAACGAATTCAACGATTTCAGCAGTACCGCCAAATTTGGCAGCCTCTTTTGTAACCGCTTCAGCAACTGTCATAGAATCATCCATAACGTAGTTTTGATCCAAAAGTGCAAGCTCTTTATCCAACGTCGTATTGTCCGCTACGAAGCGAGCCAATGATCCAGGGATGATGTTCGCCCAGATTTTTTCCGGTTTACCGTCTGCTAGCAATTTAGCTTTGATCGCTTCTTCAGCTTCAGCCATAACTTCAGGAGTCAACTGGCAAGCTGAGATGTACTGAGGAACGTTTTTCAACGGCTTTTTCAAACGCGCTAACTCTTCGTTCTCTGTTTTGATCGCTTCGATACGACCGATAGTTTCCGCTTCTACGAATGCAGGATCGAAATCTTTAGAGGTCAATGTCGTCGGTTTCATCGCTGCAGCGTGCATTGCAATGTTTTTAAGCATCGGAGCAAGCGCTTCAGCTACTTTTGCATCAGAACAGGTCGCTGCTACGAGAACACCAACACGTCCGTTTGAGTGAACATAACCGTTAACACATCCGTTTGCACCTGCATTGAGAGTTGCAAAACGACGTACAACGATTTTCTCACCGATACGTGCTACTTGAGAAGTAAAATACTCAGAGAAAGTAGCTGTTTCGTATGCAGTTTCGTTTAGTTCTTCAACACTGCTAACACCCGTCGTAAATACGTGTGCCGCTGTATTGCCTACGAGGTTGATGAAACCGTCGTTTTTCGCAACGAAATCGGTTTCAGAGTTAACTTCTACCAAAGACGCTGATGTAAATGTATCAGAAACTTTAAGACCTAAAAGCCCCTCAGCTGCTACGCGATCCGCTTTTTTAGCGGTTTGCGCCATACCACGGTCACGCAAAAATTCTTTTGCTTTTTCCATGTCACCATCACATTCAGTGAGGGCTTTTTTACAATCCATCATCGGCGCATCAGTCGCCGCACGGAGGTCTTTGACCATTGCTGCTGTGATTTCTGCCATGATTACGCTTCCTCTGCTACAACTGCCGCTTCTTCGCTAGCTGCTTCAACCGCTACTTCAGATGCAACTTCTTCTTCCGCTACCGCTTCGTCGTTTCCGCCATTAGCAAGTGCTTTACCTTCGTTGATTGCTTCAGCCATTTCTTTACAGAAAAGTTGAATAGAACGGATCGCATCGTCATTTCCAGGGATTGGAATGTCAATAACGTCCGGATCACAGTTAGTATCAAGTGGTGCAACAACACGGATACCGAGGTTACGCGCTTCTTGAACCGCGATGTGTTCTTTTACCGCATCGATAACGAACATCAAATCTGGCAAAGTTTTCATATGACGGATACCGCCGAGATATGCAATCAATTTTTCTTTTTGACGATTCATCATCAACGCTTCTTTTTTAGTCAAAAGGTTGATTTGGCCGTTTGCTTGCATCTCTTCGATGATATCAAGCTTACGGATTGATTTTTGGATTGTTGGGAAGTTAGTCAACATTCCACCCAACCAGCGGTTGTCAACGTATGGCATGCCACATTTTTCAGCTGCATCACGGATCGCAACGCGAGCTTGTTTTTTTGTTCCTACGAAAAGAACTGTTTTGCCCTCAGCCGCTGCATCAACAACTTGCTGATACGCAGCACGGAAAAAACGCAATGTTTTTTGAAGATCGATGATGTAAATGTTTTTACGAACACCGAAAATGTATTTTTTCATTTTCGGATTCCAACGACGTGTTTGGTGACCGAAATGTACACCGCACTCTAATAAATCTTTCATAGTTACCATAAAAGGCTCCTGTATTAATATAATTTGTTCTTCGTTTACTTGGGCGGCCATAAACAGAGCCGATGAGACATCGGATGCACGAGAACGTTAGCACAGCTTGCGATTTTTTTCCCACGTCCATAAACAAAGAGGAGAGAAAATCGGGCGGATTATACTGAAATGGCACTTAAATTTAGCTGTGTTTAATCTTACCCATTCTGTCACGTTTTTATCACGTAAATCACTCCTTTCAAATTACTTTTATATAATTTTTGTTAATATCATTGACAACTAATGCACCGGCATTAAAATAAGGAGAAATGATGACTCAACGGATATTAGGTTCTGTTGTCGCTGCGGCGCTACTCACCACAAGCGCATTTGCAGACGATGCACTAATGCAACGATTTGAAAAAATGGAAAAAGAGATGGCTTCTCTCAAAGCTGAGCTCAATGCTATTAAAGCGGAAAATTCTAAATTAAGCACTCAACTTTCAACCCCAGCAGCAGCAACAGAGAGTAAAAAAGAGGTAGCCAGCAACGGAAAACTCAATGAAACCCTCGAAGAGATCCAAGATCAACTCTCTGATTTAAATAAAAGAACCAATGGCAACAATCTTAAATTCGGAGTTGATCTCCGTACGAGTGTTGATAATCTTCATTATGAAATGGCTAACGGTGATAAAGCAAAAAATGATGCTTTACTTAGTAACCGTTTGTGGTTAAACATGAGCTATGCGGCAACTAAGAACCTCAGTTTTGTCGGGCAGTTAGCGTACAATAAAACGTTTGGCAATCGGACCATGAGTAATAATGCTAACAGCGCGTGGGAAAATTTTGATTGGATTAGTAGCGAAGCGGCATATGACGATACTCTCCGCGTTCGTTCTGCCTACTTTTTCTATCAAGACGATGAGTTTATGGGAGCTGATGTTCCATGGACGGTGAGTATCGGTCGTCGTCCATCGACCGAGGGTCATCTTATCAATCTACGTGATGATTTAGCCTCCTCTTCACCTCTTGCCCATACTGTTAACGTAGAATTTGATGGTGCCAGTGCTAAATTTGGAATGGAAGAATTAATTGGACTTGATGGCTCATACTTTAAACTTTGTGCTGGTCGAGGAATGAGTGAAGCAGAACCTCGTTTTGCTTCTGCTCCATATTCCGGCGGTGGTGATCCAGAGACCAACAATGTTGATATGATAGGAATTATAGCCGTTCCTTACGACGACAAACAATACAGTACCGGATTTCAATATACTTATGC
>JBFYRD010000131.1:0-3621 GCA_041302405.1 Sulfuricurvum sp. | reverse complement strand
GCATAATCGTTACGGCGTGCCGTTTCAACGATACGCCCTAGCTGCACATCAACTGCCTCAACCGCTTTAACCGCCGCTTCAAAGTTGCCTGTGTGTCCAACCATATCACCGTTGGCGAAATTGACGACCACAAAATCGATCCCCTCGTCCATCGCTTTGAGCACCACATCGCCCACTTCAGGTGCGGACATTTGCGGCTGCATATCGTAGGTTTTTACTTGCGGGCTAGGGATCAGTACCCGTGATTCATTCTCATACGGCTCTTCAATACCGCCATTAAAGAAAAAGGTAACGTGGGCGTATTTCTCTGTTTCAGCCGTGTGGAGCTGTCGCAATCCTGCTCTGGAGATCACTTCGGCGAGCGTATTGATCGGTGCATCTTTTGGAAACAATACCGGATAAGGGAAATTTTTATCATACTGCGTCATCGTCGCCAAATGGGTCGGAATAAACGCCCTCTCAAATCCGTTAAAATCGTTATCACCAATCGCTGTAGTGAGTTCACGCATCCGGTCACTTCGGAAATTGAGCATTAAAACCGCATCCCCTTCTTTGAATCCATCGTAACCATCAAAGGCACTCGGGGTAATAAACTCATCCGTCTCACCCGAAGCGTAGGCATTTTCGATATAGTCAGCAACGCTTTGCTCACTTTTTGGGGCTGCATTAACAATGGCTTCATACCCGCTTTTAACACGTTCCCAGCGGTTATCACGATCCATAGCGAAAAAACGTCCGCCGACGGAGCCGATTTTCACATTGGAATAGCCGTGGGCATTGACGGTATGCAAAAAGAGTTTTGCCGAAGTGGGCGCCACATCGCGCCCATCGGTAATCAGGTGAAGCCATACCTCTTTGCCTGCTTCTGCCGCAATATCCACGACCCCCATCAAATGATCGATATGGGAATGAACACCGCCATCACTTAATAAAGAAATCAAATGGATTCGCTTGCTTGTTTTGAGCAATGAAGCAAAAACATGGTTGTGTTTAAATGTCCCCTCTTCGAGAGCGAGCGAGATTTTGACCAAATCTTGATACAATACCCGACCGCTGCCTATGGACATGTGCCCTACCTCTGAATTTCCCATTTGTCCCTCAGGGAGACCGACACTGAGTCCGAAAGTATCGATAAGTGAGTGCGGTACATCACGAAACAGTTGATCGTAGGTTGGTTTGTTCGCTGTGTGAAAAGCGTTATATTCACGTTTTTGCGAGTATCCGATGCCATCAGTAATGACTAAAACCGTTTTTTTGCTCAAATTCGCTCCTTCGATTAATCAAACTTTGGGGGGATTATATTAAAATGTCACTTTTGCATTGCTTTTAAAATTTAATCATAAAGAGTTAATAGAATGTTATATTGGTTTCACCAGACCCTCGGGATTAATCTTTTTCAATACATTACCGTCCGCGCAGGCTTGGCTTTCTTTATCGGGCTCTTGCTTACCCTCTTTTTTATGCCCCGTTTTATCGCTTGGGCACAGCGTTCTGCCCGTGTTCAACCGATCAACGAATACGTCAGTGCCCATCAAGGTAAAGCCAAAACACCCACCATGGGAGGCATTGTCTTTATCACCGCAACCGTTATCGCTTCCTTGCTAACCGTTAACCTTATGAATCCGTTTGTCATCGGCGGACTGCTTACCCTCGTTTTTTATGCCTACATCGGTTTTACGGATGACTGGGGAAAAATCCGTGGAGGCCATAACCTCGCAGGGCTTTCAGCTCGTTCAAAATTACTGTTGCAAATCATTTTCGGTATTGCCATCGGATTATTTTTGATCTATGTTGCCAAACTTGAAACCGGTTTTTATGTACCGTTTATTAAATCAAGCCTTTTTGATATGGGGGGGTGGAGTGTTCTGTTTTGGGTGCTGGTGATGATTGCCACTTCCAATGCCGTCAACCTTACTGACGGACTTGATGGTCTCGCTACCGTCCCCTCTATTTTTGCTCTCCTTTCACTGAGTGTAATCGTTTACATCGTCGGTAATGCTTCCCTCTCCCATTATCTCTTGATGCCGAAAATCCCTGCAGGAGAGGTGGTGATCATCGCAGCAGCCCTCATTGGTTCTCTTTTGGGCTTTTTATGGTTCAACTGCCATCCTGCGCAAGTGTTTATGGGAGACAGCGGTTCACTCACCCTCGGAGCGTTTATCGCTTATATGGCGATCATCGGCAAAAGTGAAATCCTCCTCATCCTCATCGGTCTGATTTTCGTCATCGAAACAGTCTCGGTTATCTTGCAAGTGGGGAGCTACAAACTCCGGAAAAAGAGGGTCTTTTTGATGGCACCGATCCATCACCATTTTGAGATGAAACAATGGGCAGAGAACAAAATCATCGTCCGATTTTGGATCATCTCCCTTCTTTCCAATATTTTTGCCCTAATTACTTTAAAGATTCGCTAATGAAAACTCAAAATATCGCCTGTTTCGGATACGGTAAAACGACCCGTGCCATCGCCAAACGTTTTGGCCCTTGCACCTTTTTCGATGATAAAATCACCGTCCCCTCCACCGATGATGAGGGAAATTTTCTCAAACCGGTGAGTGAGTTCGATACCCGCCTTTTCACCCATGAGATCCCCTCACCCGGCTTTCCTCCGAGCCATCCGCTGATCCAAAGCGCACAGCACCTCATCAGCGAATACGATTTTTTTGCTCCGCAAATGCCATTTTCGATCTGGATCAGCGGAACGAATGGCAAAACAACCACCACCCAAATGGTCGAACATCTCCTCGCCGATAAAGGCTCGATCAGCGGCGGTAACATCGGAACACCTCTGGCTGATATGTCACCTGATGCACCGATTTGGATTTTGGAGACCAGTTCATTTAGCATGCATTACAACAATGTAGCACGCCCCAACATCTATGCTCTCCTACCCGTAACCCCCGATCATGTCAGCTGGCATGGGAGTATGGAAGCTTATTACGAAGCAAAACTCAAACCTCTTACGATGATGAGAGAGGGGGAAGCGATTATCTTGCCAAAAATGTTCGCCGATACTCCGACCAACGGATTTAAAATCATCTATGAAGATGAAAAAGATTTAGCCGCCTATTTTGGATTTGATGCGAGCAAAATCAAATTCAAAGGGGCATTTTTGATGGATGCAATGATCGCGATGGGGATTGATAAGATCCTCTACGATCGCTGTGATTATGACCGTATCAATGCCTTTATCCTCGATCCGCATCGTCAAGAGGAGTTCCGAGACACACGCGATCGTCTTTGGGTAAACGATTCCAAAGCGACCAACATCGATGCAACTTTAGCCGCATTGCGTACCTACAGCGATCACAAAATTCATCTGGTACTTGGCGGGGATGATAAAGGGGTAGAGCTCGAAGAACTTTTTGCCCCTCTGAAACGTTACGATGTCGATGTTTACGCGATCGGCGCCAACGCGTTGCGTCTTGAAGCCCTCTGTAAACAATACGCTATCCCCTGCACCCTCTGCCAAACGCTTGATGTTGCAGTAGAGGCTATCAGTAAAAAACACAACCGCCACAGTATCGCAATCCTCTCCCCTGCGGCTGCCAGTTTGGATCAATTTACCTCATACGCACAACGGGGGAACCTATTTAAAGAGTTAGCAAAAGCCTCTAAATA
>JBFYRD010000128.1:0-3906 GCA_041302405.1 Sulfuricurvum sp. | reverse complement strand
CAAACAGAGATGGCTGGAGAACTTGGTATTTCCATGCGAACGTATCAAGACTGGAGGCTTGGGAACGCAAAACCTCAAGCTGCAAAAGCAGTCATAGACATGCTAGGTATGTTGGAAGATGATGAAATTATTCGGGTCGTTCGAAAAATAAATAAATTAAAAGGGTAGAGGATGAGCAGCAGTTTAAGTGAACAAGAACGTATTGGATTGGAAGATGTTTTTTTATCCATATCATCTTCAAGAAATTTGACTCAAAAATGGTCTGTTTGGAGTAAAAATATTTCACGTCATTTCGATACTAAAATCTTAAGCACACCTCTATTATTACCCAGTAATACAAAAACTTGGCTCAAAATCAGCCTAAAAAACCACAAAATCACAAAACTATTCAATAAAATGCAAAAAAGAAGAAAAATTTAAGCTAAGAGATATTAAAGTATTCGCGGCTAAAACACTTTTCCCATGAATACCTCGTGTGCACGGGAGATTTGAGTGTTATTCGCATATCTAAATCAAGGGCAATAAATGAATAAAGCGCAATTCGTAGAGTTGGTTCAAAAAAGTGGTAGTTACAAAACAAAAGTTGAAGCTGAAACAGCTATTAAAGCTTTCACGGAAGCGGTAACTGCTGCTCTTGTTGCGAAAGAAGAAGTTTCATTGGTAGGATTCGGAAGTTTTGCAGCTTCTCTTCAAAAAGGGAAAAGCGGTAAAGTTCCAGGAACAACAAAAACTTACAGCACTGCTGATAAAATGGTTCCGAAATTCAAACCAGGCAAAAGTCTTAAAGACTCTGTTGCAGCTGGAAAATAATTCCTTCTCGTGTAAGGGGGAACTATCCCCCTCTCTTCTCTCACTTCTTCTTATGTTTACAGTCTAACATTGAAAATTGGTTATAATCGTTATTGTAAATCATACACTCAATAATCATCTAAAATTATGTTAAAAGGGTTTTTCGGTGTTCTTTTCTTTTTTAACACGCTTTTTTTCATCAAAACCTAAAGAATCTATCCTCAATGCATCAGAAGATAATATCCCTTTAAAAATTTTTGTCATTAAAGAGGGTGGGAAATTTTTTCATGAATTTAAACTTTATCATCACAATAGCATCACCTCCATCGATACGCTTATTTTTCTCCCTCATTATGGTCTCTTTTTTGGAGAGACCCTTGAATGGAAAGCTTCTGAACTTGAAAATGCAACCGTAGCGCGTGCTTCACGGCAAAGCAAACAACCGACTGAAACCAATTTAGAAGGGATAGAAGCAAAAATACGCTCCAAACTTGAAGATGTTCTTTCTTTTAATTTCACTCCCGTACAACGTTTTATTTGGATGAAAAACCTCTCAGAAATTGAATTTGATGCCCTCGATTCCTCTTTTCATATTTTGCTGCCAAAAGAGCGTATCCTTTTTGGAAATGATACTGTCGATATCATCAAAACTAAACTCCATACAATCAGCGAATATCAATCCACACCTCTGTCGAGTGTTCAAATTATGGGTGCCCTTGCTTCGCATACATTTATTTTACCAACGTCTGAGCATCCAATCGGCGCCCTACTCTCTCCACAGCAAAATCATTTTTTAACCATAACGATTCATGGATCTACTACCACTTTATACGGGGATTATGGAAGTGGGAAAAGTACCCTCTTAATCCGCAAAGCAATGCTGATGCTATTAATCAATAGTGAAGAAAAAATCATTGTGCTGGCTCCCACCCTTTTAGCTTCTGAGTTATTACGTGATGAGTTTGTCTCTTTGATGTACTACGGTGCAATGAGCATCGATTTAAATCGAATTCACTTTTCTCATGTCACTGAAGAGTTTGATAACCTTAAAGCTTATCAAGACACAACGGCAATTTTTTGTGATGACAGTTATCGGATGCCGAGCCGATTTATCGAGAAGCTCAAAACTAAAATGACTACTAAAACACTTCTTTTTACTTCCATAAATGAAGATGTAAATTCAAAAACAAATGTCCATTTAACTTATGGATATCGGAATAAACCTTTATTGTCAACTATAGAATGTAGCGATAAAGAAACTCTGCCAACCCTTCTTTGTGAACTTAGGAAGCATACTTATGATGGGGGTAAAGGGGTCATTCTTATCGTTTCGGATGCAAGTTTTATCCCATTTTATAAAGAGGCTATTGATGAATATTTAGCGCTCAATGCACGTAAGTTAACTCTTGATTTTAGTCTGCAATCTCAAGACATGGATGATCTTATTATTACGAGTGTCGAGTGTTTGAGCGGGATATCATGTTCTCATCTAGTCGTTCTGACTTCAGAACCTTCTGAAAATTACACCTATGCACTAAGCCGTGCATCAGAAACAGCGACTATAATCTCCTATTCTAAACCCAATACGGAGAACTGTAATGCCGAAAATTATCAAGAGTGATGAGGAGTGGAAAACACTTCTGTCGCCTGAAGCCTATTTTGTTGCACGTCAACATGGTACAGAACGAGCATTTAGTGGAGAATACGCAGATTTTAAAGGAGATGGAATTTACATCTGTGCGTGCTGCGGTACCCCTTTATTCGATTCTTCCGCTAAATTTGATTCAGGAACCGGATGGCCGAGTTATGATCAGCCTATTTCCCCTGATACCATCAAAGAAAATCGCGATATCAGCCACGGAATGATTCGTGTTGAAGTAGTATGTGACACCTGCGATGCTCATCTGGGACACGTCTTTCCAGATGGCCCGAAAACGACAGGATTACGCTATTGTATCAACTCTGTTTGTCTTAAATTTAACCCACGTTCACAGGAGTCCTAATGCGCCTTATTCTTGCCTTATTGCTAACGTCTATCCTCAGTTTTGCTGCCGAACATCCACGTGTTTCTTTAGAAACCACACAAGGGACTATGACCCTTGAGCTGTATGAAAACGTTGCCCCATTGGCCGTTGAAAATTTTACAACACATGTCAAAAACGGCTATTACAACGGTCTGACCTTCCATCGTATCATCAAAAACTTTATGGTACAAGGCGGTGATCCAACCGGAACCGGTGCCGGTGGTGAATCAATCTGGAAAAAACCGTTCAAAGATGAATTTAAATCGGGGGTTGTTTTTGATAAAGCAGGTATTTTAGCGATGGCAAATGCCGGTCCTCGTACCAACGGAAGCCAGTTTTTTATTACCACTGCACCAACTCCGTGGCTTAACGGTTACCATACCATTTTCGGTCGTGTTATTTCAGGAAATGATGTATTGTCAAAACTCAACAATGTTCAAACCAATGGTCAACGCAGTGGAGACAAACCTCTCCAAACTCAAAAAATAATTAAAGCAACTCTTCTTCCATAAATGTTTTGCCCTTAAGCGGCAAAACTCCACGTTTCTAGTTTGTAATCAATTTGTAATGTTTTCGTAGCTGTTATGTAATATAATTACGGTTATATTACACTTGGAGCTTTCATGTTCTCACGAGACAATCTTTTTTTTGGCGGTATTTTTGTTCTCATGACCACAATATTTTTGGTCTGGGGCTTTGACTATCTCGAAAATAACTATACTCTTTTTGTTTTAGCTACCCTTTTTGGCGTCTTCATGGCATTCAATATCGGCGGAAACGATGTTGCTAACTCCTTTGGCACAAGTGTAGGAGCTAAAACCCTTACCGTCAAACAAGCACTAATGATTGCTGCTATTTTCGAACTTGGCGGTGCAATGCTTGCCGGTGCGGAAGTTACCAATACCATCCGAAAAGGGATCGTCGATGTTTCAGCGATGGATTTCGATCCAATGCTTCTTGTTTTCGTTATGATGGGTTCTCTCCTCTCTGCAGGAACATGGCTTCTTTTCGCGACCTTTAAAGGCTACCCCGTCTCTACAACCCATTCAATCGTTGGAGGGGTTTTAGGAGGATCAATCGCACTAGGATATGC
>JBFYRD010000126.1:0-6422 GCA_041302405.1 Sulfuricurvum sp. | reverse complement strand
TCATCCCCGAGTAATCCGGTTCTTCTTCTACAGAAGGAGCGGCTGATTTTGCTGCTGCTCGCTTCGCTGCATCTTCGGCTTGACGTACTGCGATCAAACGCTCAATTTCGGCTTCTACTTCCGCTTCACTCATCCCCGAATAATCCGGTTCTTCTACGGGTGCCGCTACAGCTTCTATAATCGGTTCCGCTTTTGCTGCAGCGCTTGCAGCAGTTGGGACGGTTTCACCTAATGGAGTACCGTTCGCAACGGCATCTAAACGTGCAACACACGGTCCTACTTCCAAGCCGCCGTCTACTCCGCTGTCTCGGATCGTAACCAATAATGCTTTCATTAAATCGATTGATTCTAGGATAACATCCATCACATCCGCATCAATGGTTAAATCACCATGTCGCGCCATATTGAGGAGATTTTCCATGTGATGGGTCAAGTGAGTTAATACATCGAAATTTAAAAAGGAGCTCGCCCCTTTAATCGTGTGTGCTACCCTAAAAATACGGTTTAATAATTCTAAATCATCAGGGCGTGACTCTAACTCGACAAGATCTTGATCAAGCTGCTCAATGAGCTCAAACGACTCAATTAAAAAGTCCTGTAATATCTCTTGAAATTCATCCATTGCTTAACCCCTATTGAATATGAGCACGCACAACACGTGCTACTTCATCGTAAAATAAATTAGAATCGAATTTGACTAAATACGCTTCTCCGCCAGCTTCTTTTCCGCGTATTTCACTGAAATGGTCACTAATCGAGGAATTGAATACGATTGGAATCATTTTGAAACGTTCGTCTGATTTAACATTCGCGGCAAAATGGAAACCATCCATCAAAGGCATTTCGATATCAGATGCGATCAGACGCACCTTATGTCCAATCTGATCACCATAGGCATTATAAAGATCTTCAAGTATTTTAAGCCCTTGCTGTCCATCGGTTGCTTCGATAACATCAAAGCCCATTTGCTCCAACGCCTCTTTGATAATTCGTCGTGCGGTGGCACTGTCATCAAGGAGAAGAACATACCCGCTAAAGTTGTATTTACCCTCTTCTAATTTTCCTCTGGAGGGTTGATAGAGCCCAAGTTCTTGAACGACCCCCTCCAAATCTAGGATCAATAATACTGCATCATCTTCGATACGTGTTACCCCGGTGATTTTTGAACCGTCTAAGCCTCCTGCAGAAGATACAAATGAGGCGGGCTCAATGTCTTTCCAGTTAATCCGACGGATACGCTTAGCTTCATGGACAACAAATCCGATTAGAATGTTATTAAATTCAGTAATAATCACTCGAGATTCGGCTTCCATCTCTTCAGGGGCATCGACTCCCATCCATTTTGCGAGATTAACGACAGGAATAACCACACCGCGCAAATCAAAGATTCCTTCGATAAAAGCGGGGGTACCCGGAAGCTCTGTCAATTTTGGAAAACGGATGATCTCACGTACTTTCGAAACGTTTACCCCGTATATCCCCTCGTATATTTCGTCGCCTTCGCGTTTAAATATACGAAAATCGACCAATTCCATCTCATTGGTACCGACTTTTAAAATATCACCTTGTCCCTTCATCGGGGCTCCTTGCGAAAAACTGCTTCGTGTAATAACGGCTGATTTTGATTTGATTGTACAGTAAAGTATCTTTCATTGCAAGCAAAAGCACCAATATTAATATAAGTTAATTCGTCAAATTCAAACATCTGATTTTGATGAAAATGCCCCTCAATCAACACCTCAAAACTATTTTTTTGAAAGTGTTTGAGTCTTCTCGCGATTAATTCTTTAAAATTTGCAATGGAGCGACAATGATTTTTTTGTTTCATCTGCTGTTCCAACCATGTAACGATAAAGCCCTTCCCTAAGGTATCAATACTTCTAAGCAAACCGAGGATAAAACGGTTACGGATAAGTGCGGTATAGACTTCATATCCCAATCCCATAGCGCTATCGCCGTGAGAAAGTGCGATACGTTTTCCCTCATGTATCATAATGATTGGTTGATTTTCTCGGCGGACTACGTTGATTTTTGGAAAAATATCCCTCAGTAAAAAATCGTGGTTTCCTTCTAAATAGATGATTTCAATACGAGAAGAGAGACGATTAAGGAGATCGATTTCGTCATTATTATAAAAATAAGTGCGTGGTATCGGTCCATAAAGCATGTCTAAAATATCCCCCATCAAAATTAACTGATAGGTTACGATCTCTCCCGATTCCAGTGCGCGTAAAAAATCAATAAAAGGGGTGCGCCATGGTGCACTGTGGGCATCGGCAATCAAAATTGCCCCGTTTTGAAGAGTCTTAAGGGACATAAGCAATTACAGGAATTCCGAGGGTTTCATCCAATCCCATCATAATGTTGGCATTAACCAAAGCCTGCGAGCTAGCACCTCGCATCAAATTATCAATCGCACACATGGCGACTAAAGCATTGCCATGACGTGTGGCATACACATCAGCAAAATTGGTTCCTGATGTCATTTTAGTATGGGGCGGGGCGGGGCGTACACGGACAAAAGGTTGATTCTTATAAAACGATTCCATAAGTGCTAAAGGATCACAATCGCTCTTCAATGTCGCGTAAACACACGCAAGCATTCCCCGTGTCATCGGAACAAGAGAGGGGACAAAAGTGACTTTAACTTCATCGGAACATAAAGCTGAAGCGTGCTGTTCAATCTCAGTGGCATGGCGATGTTTAATGATGTTGTAGCAGTTGATGTTGTCATTCACACTCACGTAGTGAACCGCAGCACTCGGTGATTTTCCCGCACCGGAGACACCTGTTTTTGAATCGATAAAAATCGGATTAGTGAAATCGATATGTTTCAAAAAGGGAGCTAGTGCCACCAATGAAGCGGTAACATGGCAGCCTGGATTCGCGATAAGACGCGCACCTTTGGCACTGTCACCATGAAGTTCAGGAATCGAATAGATTGCATGAGAGAGGTTGTCTAAATCTTCATGTTCACAATAAAACGCTTCGTAGTTTTCTGCTGATAGGCGATAATCGGCAGAGAGATCAACGACTTTGATCCCTCGTTCTAATAACCCCTTGGCGGTTTGCATCGCCGTTTTATGCGGCAAAGCTAAAAATATCAGTTCGCATACCGAGGACGCACGATCGATATCTACTTTCTCAACGGCTAAATCACATACACCCATCAGAGCAGGATGAAGCTGGGCAACCGTAGCGGCACCCTCGGTATTGGCACAATAAACAAGATTAAAAATCGGATGAGAGATAAGCATCTTAACAAGCTCAAGCCCTGTGTATCCACTGACTCCGATAATGCCGACATTAATGGGTTTCAAACACGATCTCCTGATATTTCACTTCAACCACTTCAAATTTTTTAGTTCCACCTGGGAGTTTTGCATTGAGTTCATCCCCCTCTTCACGTCCCAAAAGTTGTTTAGCCAAAGGTGAATTAAAAGAGATCAATCCTTGTTCCGGATTGCTCTCACATCCACCGACGATGGTATAAGTAACCTCTTCATCGGTATCAAGATTATTCAAAACTACAGTAGAGCCGAAACTGATACGGGCGTGTTCGAGTTCACTCGGATCCACGATCTGCGCACGTGAAATCACTTCTCCGAGTTCCGCAATGCGTGTCCCGATAAAGGCTTGTTTTTCACGCGCTGCATGGTATTCGGAATTCTCTTTTAGATCACCGTACTCTTTGGCACGATCGATTTCGACATTGACTGCCGGTAAATCGACGTTTTTGAGGGTATTCAGCTCGTCTGATAAGCGCTGAAACCCGTATTTTGTCATGGGTTCTTTTTGTTCCACTGTTTGCTCCGAAAAATAAGTGGAGACATTATACCAAAGGGTTCACTCAAAACCCTATGCGTCGCAACGCCAACGAACACATTGCCAGACCAAAGGCTCCCGTAACCCCTACAAAACTCCCTTTTTCTTTGATACGGGGAAGTTCAGTGGAGCAAATACAACTAAAGTCGCCTTTGAATTTACGTTTACGAAGTTCATTGCGGAGTTTCGAGGCAAAAGGGTCTCCTTCGGTTTTCCAGATGGAGCGCACTTCGATTTTCGTGGGGTCTAACCGCTTCGCCGAACCAACGGAGGATATGAGTTTCGGATAGCACTTTTGGATGAGAGCAATTTTTGCCCACATATCATCGATCGCATCGAGGATCAGATCATAGGGCTCGAAATCAAAGGCTTCGACCCAGTCGGGGGTTATTTTATCGGATATCGCGATCACTTCGGGATAGTGGGTTTTGAGCGCTTCGACTTTGAGTTCCCCCTCATGCGTTTCGGAGTGCATTTGACGGTTTTGGTTACTCACATCGTATCGATCAAAATCAATGATCGTGATGTCGTGCACGCCCGAACGGTAGAGGCAGTCTAGGCAAAAGCTCCCTACCCCGCCGACACCGAGGAGGAGAATCTTCGCATTTTGAAGTTTATCAAAAACCTCTTCACCGAATACAAGACGGGTTCGAGTATGTCTCACAGCCACTCTCGTAATTGCTTCATCGATTTATACGCGCTCATATCGAGTTTGATCGGAGTGAGAGAAACTTTTTTGGCTTCAATCGCTTCAAAATCACACAGTGAGCTTCGTTTTTCACGAGGTTTGAATTCCAATGGATGAAGTCCAAGCCAGTAATATTCCATCCCTCTAGGATTTCGGTGCAGGTGTGCATCGTTGGCGTAATAGCGGTACCCGGCATAAGTAACAGCAAACTCTAACTCTTCCACATCATGAGGGATATTAACGTTCAAAAATTCTCGCTCTTTTAAAGGAAATTTCCCGTTTAAAATTTTTTCCGCTAAGTGACGGATCGCTTTTTTTGCCAATGCAAAATCACCGACAGGTTGAGTAAAATCCATCACCTGAGAGATAGCGATAGCGGGAACATCGTGTAAAACCGCTTCCATCGCCGCCGCCGCAGTGCCTGAGTAGGTGATATCCTCGCCCATGTTTGAACCTTTGTTAATCCCGCTGATCAGTAAATCGGGTTTACGCGTTTCAAACAATGAGTTCAATGCCAAATAAACACAATCGCTCGGGGTACCGTCATCTAGTTTGTAAAAATCATCTCCCACACTAATAAAACTGAGCGGTCGTGTTAGGGTCAGCGAATGTCCACATGCTGATTTTTCGGTTGATGGTGCGACAACCGTAATGTGTCCGAGCCCATCGAGCGCTTCGATCAGGGCTAGCAGCCCTGTTGATTCATAACCGTCATCGTTAGTGATTAAAATCTCTTTCATCCTATTTCCTTTTTGTTTTTACAGGTACGCATATAAAACAGTTCATATTATTGCGGCGTTCATACGCCAATACATAATCATGTTCTTTCAAAATCGCATCGACGATGTAAAGTCCCAGACCAAAACTGTCTTTTGTCGGATGATCTCTCGTAAAGGGTTCAATGTAGTAGCTTAAAGAGTTTTTAAGAGGTTCGCCAACATTGGCAAAAACAATTTCCCCCTCTTCCATCCAAATTTTCATCTTTTTTTCGACTGAATATTTGATCGCATTATCGATAAGATTTTTAATTGCCGTGACAAAAAGACGATAATCTACCTCGACTTTAATAGAAGTGTCAATGACACGCTCCACCGCTTCATACTCAACCATCGCCATATCAATAGCACCATCGATGATATCCACAAGACGATACTCTTTTTTCTCATGATATTGATTTCCTGAGGTAATCTCTTCAATCAAAGCAAACTCACCTATGAGTGATTCAAGGCGTTCAAAAATTCCCTCAAATCGTCCACGCTGTTTCTCATCGCCAAGCATAGTGGTAACAATACGCCCTTTAGCGATTGGTGTTTTAAGTTCATGCATAATATTACGTAAAAACAGGGTCCGGGATTCGATCAAGGAGCGAATTTTCTTTTGGGTAGTATCAAGTTCATTAGCGATCAACGCGATTTCATCACTTCCGTCTATCCGAAATCTCACCCCCATATCCCCCTCACCGAAACGGGCAATCTGTTTACGTAAACGACGCAAGGGATGCAGACGATAAATAATAAGAATAAAGGAGCCTATTAGAATCATCATCAATGTTCCATAGGCTGAAATCAGATTGACCGGGCGGTAAGGTTCAATGCTCTGATCCATCAAAAGTATGCTGTGACGAGACGATTCAACCCAAAAATAAATATGACCCTTGTACTCTATCATCGAGGTAATAACTTGTTCAACTATGTGAGATTCAAAAGGGGAGGTAGAAAGGGTATACGCCTCCATTACTTCGTCCCCATTACCGTCACTTTTGAGTATTCTCCCCTCACGAATAATGGTTTCCACAACTTCGTCATCAACTTCTTCGAGCTCATAGAGTGCCATGTTTGCTTCAAACATCGGCTCCGAAATTTGTTTTATAATGTAGGTATGATAGATTTGGCTAATGAGAGAGTGTTTG
>JBFYRD010000125.1:0-3339 GCA_041302405.1 Sulfuricurvum sp. | reverse complement strand
AACGCAACGAGTATCCCACCGAAATAAGTGCCAGAGGGACAAGGGTGGAAGCAAGCGTCTCTAAATAGGGTTGAATTTGCAGCGGCATTTCTCCCCACATCAATGCAAACAGCAAAATTAGAAAAGGGGGAAACAAAAGGAGCTTTTTTACAATCAACCGTTTATGAATGGTTCCACTCTCATAACGGGCAATTACGGCACTCCCATACAACGACAGCATCAAAAAGGTCCCAAACTGATCGTACATCAACACATACGGAATCGCGTCAGTCCCAAGAAGCGTATGGGTTATCGGGATACCGACAAAAGAGGTATTTCCTAGCGGCATAACCAGCAGCAACGCGGCACGAACATGGGGAGGATGGTGACGTGTCATCGCTATTACAATCATCGCCACAATCGGGAGAAGCAGCCACGGCACGATAACCACACCTAACGCCGACATGTCGAGATGAATCTTTGGAACTTGGAGCAATACGGTCGCGGGAAGCGAGACGTAGATGACAAAAAAATTGAGACTTTTGGCAAAATCAGCAGGGGCGGAACCTTTTTGCAGTGCCATGCCAATCATTAACAACGCTATGATGAAAGCAAACTGCTCCATATCGGCTCCGATAAAAATGATCGCAATGGTAATCCCTTACCCCTTTTAATCCACTAAAAGGTACAATAGAGTCAAAAAATGGGGCAGATATTCGAGATGATTGAGCGTTACACCTCTCCTAAAATATCGTTGGGATCTATCCTGAAATGGCAACTCTCTACCCTCTTTCAAAAACGTATTGCATATCGTTCAAACCTCCCTATCGTCTCTCACGCTACCCTTCCAAAGCAAGAATACGCCCTTTGGCTCGGCCATGCGACTTTGTGGCTCAAACTCGGAGAAACAACGGTAGCGATCGATCCGGTGCTGGGAAATCTCCCCTTATACCGCCGATACAGTCCGCTTCCCCTTCCAAAAAAGAAATTGTACGCCGATATCATCCTCATAACCCATGCCCACTATGATCATTATGATAGAGCCTCTGTTCTCTATCTTCTCCAACAAAATCCACAAACGATTATTGTCGCACCCAATGGGTTTTGGCGCTACCTAAAAGGCAAGATTGATCGCGAACGGTGTTTTGAGCTGGAATGGTGGGAGTCGTTAATGGTAGGGGGGCTGTTTATCACCTTTGTCCCCTCGAAACATTGGAGCAATCGAACCCAGATTGATATGAATAAAGCGTTGTGGGGAGGATACGTAATTCAAAATAGCGACCATACCCTCTACCATTCGGGTGACAGCGCGTACGGGGAACATTTTAAAGAGATAAAAGAGAGGTTTGCAATCGACGAAGCATTTTTACCCATCGGAGCCTATAAACCTGAGTCGATAATGCGCCATTTTCACATTTCACCCCTCGAAGCACTCCAAGCGGCCGAAGATTTAGGGGCAAAAACCCTGATCCCGATCCATTATGGAACCTTCAAACTTGCCGATGACGGGCTGGATGAACCGATTGAATGGTTTGAAGAGTTAATCGAGATAAAAAAGTATCCATTTGCATCTAAAATCCTCCGAATTGGAGAGATTTATCGTTTTAATACGACATCTACATTCAAATCAACCTGATCACGTACGGTTAAAAAAACCATTTTAGGCGGTGTGATCCCAAAATCAGACATTTTCATACTGCTTTTGGCTTTGATACGAACTTTAGATCCTTCTTCGTTGACACTTCCCTCAAAACTAAAAGGTTTTGTAACACCATGCAGACTCAAAGTACCTTTAAGAACAACATTGTCGCCTCCCTTGGCAATAACTTCTTTGATCTCAAAAGAAGCTTTAGGGAATTTATTTGACTCCATCGCCTCATGCATATTTACATCACGCTTAGTATTATCACTCATAAAATCAGCAATACTTACATCGATGCTGCCGTGCAATGATCCTACTGAATCTCCCATGCTAAGATGCGATGTTGCTTTTTTAAATACCGGATCAATCGAGGAATCACCGAAAACTTCCGTATGCGCTTTAATCGATCCCGACTCGAAAGAGAGGTTTCCTGCCATTACCGAAGCAGCTAGTAATAGTGCCGTTATAGTTAACTTAATCATGAAATTCTCCTAAAATAAAATGGATATAATAAGGCAAAAAGCCCCAAAATAACTGCGGCTACCCACAACTGATGTTCTAATGCGACGGCATTGGCCGCTGAAGCCGCCATCCATCCTACCCCAATCATAGAGAGGGCTATGGTGCGGATATTTCCCATTTGAATCAGCTTGTAAAATAACAACACATTATAGTACGAAATAACAATAGGATAGATAACGGCGAGTAATAATGGCTCTTGTAGCCAATAAAGGGTGTAGCTTAAACCAAACAGCCCTAAAATAATCGGACTATGTTTCACTAATCCATTTCCGTAACGATATGCGAGGTAAACTCCGGCCAAATGGGAGGTGATAATGAGAAGGGTATACTCACTCCAGATATCCATATCTCCCGATCGGCTCAATGTCTCAAAAAGTGCCGAATCGGCAAAAATCCACAACATCATCACCCCTACCAGCTTCCACGGAAATTGGAGATGTTCTCGATACTCAACAGGTTTCAGATGGGCAAAGCGCAACGCCGCAACCGAGATCAAAGGCAAAACAACGGCAATATCATCACGCTCCGCAAATGGATACGTGTAGAGTGCCGTCCCGATCGCATAGGAAATCGCCAGCCCCAAGGAGAGTTGTAATTTTCCTTGTGACCCAAAAATATAAAGAAGAAGGGGAGTCGTGTAACCAACAACAAACCCAAGTGCCAACAACATCCCCAGTGAATAATTCGGATAAAACCACGAAATCATCATTTGTATCCCAAACAAAAAGCAAAGCTCCTGCTTGAGCCCATGATGACGCCAAATGGCACTCGCTAATGCTCCGATCACACCTCCGATAGGGAGAGTGTAGAGATCATGGATATGGGAATCAAAAGCCCCGACAACCCCCGTTTGGGCGATAAGAAGATAGTACAAAAGCTGTGAACTGAGGACGATAACGAGAAGATTCACCCTCTACCTCGTAAGAACAACCAATACACCAGTGCAAAGCCGGCATCGTACAACCCTACCAAAAGGGCGATCCCATCGAGTGAGCCTGCCATATACAAAGCTACAAATACCGATGCACATACAGCGCGCACTGATGCGGTAAATTCGGCAAATCGGTGTGGATCACTATGAAGCCCATACCAGTGTGCCAACCCCGTCCCGATCATAAAGGCAAAAACGAGGTACTCATACGTTCCGCTAAACTGAAAACCAAGTAATGGAAACAATGCCGCACCCGCGAGGATGA
>JBFYRD010000122.1:0-6817 GCA_041302405.1 Sulfuricurvum sp. | reverse complement strand
GCATGACGGGTAGCGACATTGTTTTTCGCGATACCTGCTTCAAATACCATATTATGAAGTTTGGTGATTTTTTCGATAGGGTTGACCTCTTTTGGACAAACCTCGGCACACTCCATACATTTGACACAATCCCAAACCCCTTGAGCTTCCTCGTTAACAACATGCAAACGCTCTATGGATGCATCATCACGTACATCGGCACTGAAGCGATAAGCTGCAGCGAATGCCGCAGGTCCGATAAATTCATCGTTAATAGCGAGGGCAGGGCATGAGTAGTGACAAGCACCACATTGGATACAATAGTCGGCTTCGAGAAGTTTCTCAGCATCGTGTGGGCTGACAAGGTGCTCTGATGCAGGGTGTTCTTCAATTTCACTGACAAGATAGGGCTTAACTTGTGCGTGTTTATCCCAGAAATCTTTTTTGTCAATAATTAAGTCTTTGATAGCACGTTTGATGCTGAGCGGCTCGATGACCAACTCATTGCCAAAAACATTAATTAGGTCAAAAAGACGTGATTTACAAGCCAAAATCCCTTTTCCATTTACTTTGATTGAGCATACACCACAGATACCGTGACGGCAGCTTCTACGGTATGAGAGGGTACCATCATGGTCCCATTTAATGCGGTTGAGAATATCAAGGACAACCTCTTCGTGCGTTACGTCAAGAGTATAAGTATTGTAGTAAGGAAGGTAATCAGTCTCTTCATTAAAACGGAAAACTTTAAATGTTACTTGTTGCGATTTTATCGATTCCATACTCTCTCCCTTAATACGATCGAGCTTTGAGCTCATGGCGGCCGAGGGTAACGTCCATGTAGTCAAGCTTAATTTCGCCGTTTTCATCCATGTAAGCCATGGTGTGCTTCAAGAAGTTTTCATCATCACGAGTTGGGAAATCTTCACGAAAGTGTGCCCCACGGCTCTCTTTACGATCCAATGCACTGGCTACGATAAAGAGAGAATAATCAAGCATATGACCAAACTCAATCGCTTCTTGAAGTTCAGTATTGAAAATTTTCGATTTATCGGCGATACGAATATTGTTGTAGCGTTCGCGCAATGTTTTTAAAATTTCCATTTGAGCAGTAAGGGTTTCGTGCGTTCGGAAAACACCTGCATTATCACTCATTGATTGTTGAAGCTCTTCACGCAAGACGCTGACGGATTCTTGGCCGTTATTGGTCAATACCCAGTTCATTTCAGAAATCATACGCTCAGCATCGGCTTCGGTCGCTTTGTGAAGTGAAAGTCCATCGATTTCATTTACCATCGTTTTACCGACAAAACGTCCAAACAACAGCGCTTCAAGAACGGAGTTAGCTCCAAGACGATTTGCACCATGGACGGATGAACAAGAACACTCACCTGCAGCGTAGAATCCTTCTACGAATTCAGTATTATTTTTACGAACATGACCATCTTTATCCATCGGAATACCACCCATAGAATAATGGGCAGTCGCTGAGATCAAAATTGGCTCTTTAATCATATCCAGACCAAGGAACGTGATCGCGAGGTCACGAAGCTCAGGCAGACGCTCCATGATTTTCTCTTTGCCCAAATGGACAAGATCGATGTAGACGGCGTCTTTACGAGGGCCGACACCGCGTCCTTCACGGATCTCTTGGATGATTGCACGGGCTACAACGTCACGAGATGCGAGTTCCATAGCATTTGGGGCGTATTTTTCCATAAAACGCTCACCGAGTGAGTTGAGGAGTTTCCCCCCCTCGCCACGTGCCGCTTCAGAGATCAAAACACCGTTTCCGGAAAGTCCTGATGGATGAAATTGTACGAATTCCATATCTTCAAGCGGAAGGCCATGACGCGCTACGAGTGAAAGACCATCTCCGGTATTCGCATGAGCGTTTGAGTTAATTTTAAAGGCACGTGCGTATCCGCCGGTTGCAAACATAACCGCTTTTGCATTGAAAATCGCCTTTTCAGAGTTACGGATGTTATAGGCACTTACTCCGTATACTTTGCCTTCGTTGTATAACAAGTCAGCAACATACCACTCATCCCAAAACTCGACACCCTCACGGAATGCTTGTTCATAAATGGTTTGAAGGAGAGTAAGTCCTGTGCGATCTTTTGCAAAACAAGCACGTGGTGAGGATTGTCCGCCAAAAGGGCGTTGAGCAATCGTACCATCTTCGTTACGGCTGAATGCCGCTCCCATGCGCTCTACCCAACGGATAGTTTCCGGTGCTTTTTCACACATAAATTGGACAACGTCTTGGTCAGCAAGGTAATCTGAACCTTTGACGGTATCGAACTCATGGAGCTCAACGCTATCAGCATCACTAAACGCTGCGTTAATTCCCCCCTGTGCAGCACCGGAGTGACTACGCAATGGGTGAAGTTTTGTGACGACGGCAACTTTTTTGCCGGCTTTTTGCAATTCACGAGCGGCTGCACATCCAGCTAAACCCGCTCCGACAATAATCGCATCATAAGTATAAATGGGAATACTCATACGCCTTCCTTGTTCATAAAATCTGTGAACGATTATAGCGCGCCGCTCCTTGGGTAAGATTAAAAAGGGTTATGGATGGGCGTAGTGGTTAAAAGTGGAAAATGTTGTCCAAAATAGTAACAATGTTGATAAAATATCCACCCAATATGGGTGAAATAGTTACATTGTGAGGAGAGATTAATTAAATTCTTTTCGGTCACGCTGTTGAGCGATACGATTTCCACCGATTTCTTTCGCTTTTTCGATTAAAGTAATTGCTTCTGTTGTTGCTTCATCAATCGATTTTGCTGGTGGTTTGAGTAAAAAGCCCCCGCTTAACGTGATTTTAATCGGTCCCTTGGCTGTTGAAAAACTCGATTCTTCAACGGTATGGAGGATTTTTTCTGCTTCTTGAAACGCCAGCTGTTTACTATTGCGAGACATGAGAAAAATTAGACGGTCATTATCGGTGTGTGCGATAACATCCAAAGGCTGCTCATACATACTTAAGATATCACCCAGTTTTTTAAACATATTTTCCGCATCTTCTTTGGAAATGGTGTTTATGAGTGAGCCGTAATGATCAATTTCAAACAAAACAAGAAAGACGGTATTGCCCGATTTACCTGCTTTTTTAGCATTAAAGGCATTGGTGAGACCTTTTTCGTTGTTAAGACCGCTACTTGGATGGATAAGGTTTGGATTGAGAGAAGCTGAAGAAGATTTGCGTGTTAAGCGTTTAAGTAAAAAGTCAATTTCTTGTGTCACTACGACTTTTGCAGAACCGTCGACGTCAACGGAACATGCTTTGTCTATGTCCGCATAGATTTGATTAAGTCGATATTGATAAAGAAAAAAGATGACGAGTCCCATGATCAAGAGTATCATCGCTACCATTTTAGCGGTTGCAACAGATTCTTGAATACTATGGATCTGATAGTCAATCATAGCGTCAATATCGGATAAAAAAGCAGCACGTGCATTCATCATACGCACTTGAGAGCTACTTTTTGAGATATTCAATGATTCTGACCAAAGGAGCGCAGCGTCTCGAAAAGTTTCTGCTGATATCTCTAGTGAGCGCAAAAGGGATGCTTGTTCTTCATTGGATGTGACAAAGGAATCCAAAAAAGCCTCTTCACCAGAGCGTTTGACCGAAAGTGTTATTTCAGAAATAGCGCCATTTATAAGGATTGAACCCATTTTAGGGTCACTTAAATCAGTATTGATGATTTTTGCAATCAAGAGATGCTGATTCTTAAGAGCCCCTAATCGATCCGTATATTGAGATATATGAAAAAGTTGAGTTGCTAAAAGTGTGATACCAAAACCAAGCAGCATAAGTGCTGTTTTAAGATTAAAAAAAACTTTTCGTATTGAAACGAGCATTTTAATCTCCTCCTATCAAGTTGATGTAGATCTTCATTTAATATTAATTAAACACACTATATCACAGTAAATCTGATAATGTACTGATTTAACGCGAGCATAATATGATTTTGTCTATAATAATAACATTTAATGTAACAGCTAGGATAGAGATACACAGCGTGAATACCGAAAATTATTTTATCTCTACTTTTACTTCTCGTCGAAGCCTTATTGGTGATGATGGTGCATGTATCGGAAAATGGGTGTATAGCAAAGATGTTTTTTTTGAAAATGTCCATTTCAAAAAAGGGTGGTTGAGCTATTACCAAATTGGGTATAAGGCGATGATTGTAAATATTTCAGACGCCATTGCGATGAACGCAACGCCTAAATATGTACTGTTAGGGGTTGCCATGCCAAGCTCAATGACCCGTCATCAAATGGATGAACTCTCACGCGGTATTCAAGTCGCTGCGGCAGAGTATGGTATTGAGATTATCGGCGGTGACACGATCAGCAATTCCAAACTCGATATTTCTGTTACGGTTATTTCAGAAACGAGTAATCCTTTACTGCGTAAGGGGATGAAAATAGGTGATATTATCGCTTATACGGGAGTGATTGGTAAATCTGCACGGGATTTGCGCTATTTGTTGAGCGGTGGAAAAGTCCATACAAAGAGCCGTTTTGTCGCCCCTAAACTTCGCCAATCGTTTGTAGCCCATGCCAGAAAACGGTTGCATTGCGGGATGGATATTTCCGATGGTCTTTTTAGCGATATTGGAAAACTTTGTGAAGCAAATCGATTGGGAATTCGATTGATGAAAAAAATACCTAAAAAAATAGCTTGCAGCGGTGAAGAGTATGAAATGTTAATCGCTTTTTCACCTCGCCAGCTTAGAGCAGTTCAGCGCATTGGCGCTCGAACACGTATCTCTGTAACACCTGTTGCCCGCGCAGTGCGCGGACGTTATCTCAATCGCTGTAAGCGTCATCATTTCTAGGAGTTTCATGGAACGTCAATATTATCTCCCCCATAGTTCAATCGAGTTTCATTTTCGTCAATCCCCACGTGATTTTGTGGTTGATGAAATACCTTTGTATCCCTTTAGCGGGGATGGAGAACATTTAGTATTGCATGTTCGAAAGAAAAATCTTTCAACGTGGCAAATGATTGATATTTTTAGTAATCATTTAGGGATTAAAGGGCGCGATATCGGTTATGCCGGATTGAAAGACAAAAATGCTCAAACCAAACAATACATATCGCTTCCACGAAAATTTGAATCGATTTTGGAGAATTTTGAGCACGAGGGGATAAAAATCCTCGAAAAAACTTATCATAACAATAAAATTCGGATGGGACATCTCAAAGGAAACCGATTTTTCATTCGTCTCAAAAAAGTAAATCCAACATCAGCAATGAAAATACAAGAAGCCCTCAAACTAATCAAAAAACAGGGTATGCCAAACTATTTTGGTTTTCAACGTTTTGGAATTGATGGAGAAAACTACAAAAAAGGTCAAGCAATTTTGGCGGGAACGCTCAAAGAGCGGAATAAAAAATTGTCGCAGTTTTACATCAACTCCTATCAAAGTTATCTCTTTAACGATTGGTTGAGCCGTCGTATCGAGATATCCAAGCTGGTAGAAGGGTTTAGTATTGATGAATTGAGCCGTATATTAGCGTTTCCAAAAGAAGAACTAGTGGCAATGAAATCTCAAAAACACCCCTTTAAACTGATTCATGGGGATGTGATGATGCATTACCCTTATGGAAAGATATTTCATTATGAGAGTGATGAGGAGGTTGAACGCTTTACTAAGCGTGATATTTCAGTTACTGGTCTCTTAAGCGGTAAACGTGCTACTCGCGCGGTGGAAGTTGCGGAGAGTATTGAAAAAGAGTTCGACACGATTCATGAGGGGATTGATGGTGCACGTCGTTACGGATGGATTTTCCCCGAAGAGGTAGAGGGGGAGTATAAAGAAAACGAAGCATGGTTTGAACTTCATTTTACCCTTCCAAAAGGGTGTTATGCCACGGTCCTTATCGAAGAGATCGCTAAGCGCCCAATTCAAACCGATGAAACTCAGGAGTAGCCTATGAAACCACACTTCACCTCTGCTTTATCTCAGGCTTTTGGTCGCTTTGCATCAAAAGAGCATGGTAAAACATTTCAAAATATGATTAATAAAACATACGTAAAGATGATGGGATTGGATATGTCTGATTTTGATTCTCCTGAATCCTATCCAACCCTTAACGCATTATTTACCCGAAAATTTCGGCATATGCGAAAATATTCAAATGATCCTATGGATATGATCAGCCCGTGCGATTCTTTGATTACTGAGTGCGGTACGATTCATGAGGATTTGGCATTACAGATTAAAGGGATGAGCTACAGCGTCGATGGTGTATTGGGTGATGGAATTTCAAGTGATTCGAAAAAAAGTGTTCACAATGGAGTATTTGTTAATTTCTATCTCTCTCCGCGTGACTACCATCGCTATCATGCACCACTCGATATGCAGGTGCTTCATGCAGTCCATATTCCGGGTAAACTTTATCCGGTAAATATCCCCTCGCTCAAAAAACAGGTGAATCTTTTTATCGAAAATGAGCGGGTTGTTTTGGAATGTTTGAGTGGCGAGGGAAAACGGTTTTTCTTAATTCTCGTAGGAGCATTAAATGTAGGAGAGATGGAAGTGAGTTTTGAACCGCGCATCCGAACCAACACGACACTGACTCCGAGCCAATACAGCTATAAAGAGTTGTATTTGAGTAAAGGGGATGATTTTGGATGTTTCCGAATGGGCTCAACAATCGTTATGCTTTGCGAAAAAGAGATGGTCGAGTTTGGAATATCACCTGGACATAACGTCCGCTTTGCGCAGACGATCGGGCGTCTTAATGTTTAGAGCTAATATCTAAACGAACTTCTAGATGCTCGTCACGTTGATGAATATCGATTGAACT
>JBFYRD010000121.1:0-2553 GCA_041302405.1 Sulfuricurvum sp. | reverse complement strand
TATACTCTAACCCGAAACGTCCGCCATCAGTGATTTGATCGGGGAATAAAACTCCTGCCCAAAAACTGTATCCGGTTTTATTTTCAGTCGATTCGAGCATACGATAGCCATGATCAGGATTGGTCGAACTCATAGCGATACTAGCAAATACCGTAGAGTCGTTGAGAAAATCGATATCTTCATTCAATCCATCAAGTTGATATGAGATTGCGGCGAGATGAGTTGTTCCTGCATCGATGCGATCTGCAGAACCATCGATGCGATCTCCTTTGGAATTCATAATCATCGAATACTGAGCCATAAGATTGTTCTGACCGTCATTATAGATCGACATCGGCATAACGATAAAATCGACCTGGTCATCTTCAGCATTTGTATCAATGTAAGGTGTTGGTAAAGATCGTCCAACCGGATCATGAGCGCGTCCGTATACGACTTTTAGATATGATCCCGGGAACAAAACCTTATCAAAGTCAAATTGCATCATGACACCGTCAACTTCCATATTAGTGATGTGAGCGAGCGGTGAACCAGGTTTGTTTGTTCCTTCCCTATGGTTTGCTAAAAAACCATCGGCTGCGGCCCGTCGTCCGGCACTTACATTCATCGGTACATCCCAGTCATTTCCGAACTTGTAGACGAAATAGGCTTGACGTAAACGGATATCGACGTCATTAGGACGTGAATTTTCTTGCCAAATTTTATCCTCATTGGCTCCGGTGCTTGCTCCCCAGTTGTAGTAAGCGGCGAGTTGTCCGTAGAAAAAAAGATCCTCATTCACTTTTGATCCCATACCAAGCCATAAGCGGCTGGTGAGCAATGATGGATTGTTGGTTGATGAGCCATCCATAGCTTTATAGTTCAGATTGTGATACGCCGTTCTAAAATCAATATCCCATTTGATGTTGTCATTCGCACTTTGCGCGTTGACTTTAGAAATCATTTCCGATTGAGCGGTCTGTTCCTCTTTGATTACGGTTTGTGATTCTTGGAGAGTGGTTTGTGTTTGCACGATAGAACCTTGCGCTTTTTCGAGCTGCTCGATCCGTTTCATCAACATTTCGATCTGTTTTTGTAAAGCGGCTTCATCGGCATGAGTGATCGTACTGATCATAAGCGCTGCAGCGATTGATAGATGTTTAATCATTGAATTTCTTCCTCAAGTTATTTAGAGTGACTTCTCTTTAGATATTCCGATGCATTTATTTCGATAAAAGCGGGATGGAAGATTTAGAGAGAAGTTGTGTAATTGAAACCCGAGGGTTTCAATACGTTGTGATTAGCAAGATGGGATGTTTCCGCTGTCTTTTGCAAAATCATGAACAAAATCGTAGTAATGTTGTTCAAGTTTTTTGAATTTATCACCTTCAAAATAGGCTTTTCCGGCAGGGCATGCTTCGGTCATTTTTTTATTTAACGTTCCTGCTTTAAAAGCTTTATCCCAATCTGCTTGTTTGAATTTTGCGGCAAATGCACCACCGGTGATCCCACATGTCTCTTTGAGATTTTTTTGATAGAGTTTTTTCCCTTTATCGGCATCAGCTAATGCTGAAGAACTTAGAACACTTAGTGAGAGGAGTGCAACCATTGCTGCTTTTGTGAATGTTGTCATTATGAAATCCTTTTTTTATTTAAACTGAGTGAGGCAAAATATCCTCAAATCCCTTGAGCGCAAATAATAGCTATTTGAATATAAAAATAATATAAAATTAACTAATACATTACATGACATTATAATAACTAATTAAATCGTCAAATAATATTTATTTATAATATATATATAATGTATAACTTTAGTAGTAAAATGCGAATTTCTTTTATATATTGAGTGTGAAAAATAGTAACACGCATAGCTTTTATTGAATTTTTAGTTTAAATTATAATGTTTATTTTAAGGATGTGATATAATTGTGACATATTGGGTATATAATCAGTTTTTATGGAATTTATCGAAGGAGAAGAGATGGCGAGATTAATTGTTCTCGGCGGAGGTGTTGCCGGACATACGGCAGCTACGTTTGCAGCAGACTGGCTAGGGCGTGAACATGAGGTAGTAGTAGTTACCCCAAATTCAAAATGGAACTGGATCCCTTCCAATATTTGGGTAGGGGTTGGCGAAATGTCAAAAGAAGAGGTTACTTTTGACCTCGCTCCAGTATACAACAAAGCAGGTATTACCTATAAACAAGCAAAAGCGGTAAGTATCAATCCCGAAGGTTCTGCGACAAGCGACAAGCCTTTCGTAACCTTTGAATACACCGGTCAAGGTAAAACAGGTCAAAGTGAAGAGATGAGCTATGATTATCTCATCAACGCTACCGGACCAAAACTTAATTTTGGTGCAACACCGGGATTGGGTGAGGGTTCAAATCTTGGTGAATTCACCGTTTCCGTTTGTACAGCTGATCACGCAGAACATGCATCTCATGAACTTGAAAAATGTATGGAAAAAATGCGTAAGGGTGAACGTCAAAAATTCTTAATCGGTACGGGTCACGGAATGTGTACGTGTCAAGGTGCCGCATTTGAGTACATTTTCAATATTGAGCATGA